>CALFEM010000034.1 GCA_937950105.1 uncultured Alphaproteobacteria bacterium
TCGGTGACGAACAGGCCGGTCGACTTCACGTCGGCGACGAACACGGCGTTCGGATGCTGGGCGGAGATGTCGCGCGCCAGCATCACGCCGACGGTATCGGCGAAAATCTCGTGGCCCTCGTTGTCGACGACGCCGCAGCGGTCGCCGTCACCATCGAAGCCGAGGCCGACGTCGGCGCCGGTCTCCTTCACCCTGGCGGAGATGGCGTGCAGCATCTCCATGTCCTCGGGGTTCGGATTGTAGCGCGGGAAGGTGTAGTCGAGTTCGGCGTCGAGCGGGATCACCTCGCAGCCGATCGCCTCGAGCACCTTCGGCGCGAAGGCGCCGGCGGTGCCGTTGCCGCAGGCCGCCACCACCTTGAGCTTGCGCTTCAGCTTCGGTCGGTTCGACAGCGCCTTCATGTAGCGCTCGCCCATGTCGGGCACGAACACGTAGCGGCCGCCGCCCGGTGCCTCGAAATCGCCGCCGAGCACGATCTCCTTGAGGCGGCCCATTTCGTCGGGTCCGAACGTCAGCGGCCGCGACAGACCCATCTTGATGCCGGTCCAGCCGTTGTCGTTGTGGCTGGCAGTGACCATCGCGACGCCTTCGACGCCGAGATCGAACTGCGCGAAGTAGGCCATCGGCGACAGTGCGAGGCCGATGTCGAACACCTCGAAGCCGCCGGCCAGCAGGCCGGTGACGAGCGCCTGCTTCACGCCGCCCGAATACGAGCGGTAGTCGTGGCCGACGACGATGCGCTTCTTGACGCCGCGCTCGGCGAACAGCCTGGCCATGCCGAGGCCGACCGCGTTGAGGCCCATCAGGTTGATCTCTTCGGGGAACAGCCAGCGCGCGTCGTACTCGCGAAAGCCGGTCGGCTTGACCAACGGAAAGCGCTCGAAATCGGCGGTGTTGGGCTTGAGGTCGGCGCGCGGCTTCGGCAGCATCGGAAAGTCCTTCGGTCGGTGAGATGGCGGCCCGGAACGGGAATCCGCCGGGAAACTATAGGAACGCGGAGGGCGCGCCAACGTATTCGGATGGCTCACCCACGGGCGCCCGCGTGCCGCGGTTGGACCGCGCGGACGCGCTCTCATCGGCGCGGATTGTGGCGAAGGTGGTTCGCGCGCGGTTTCTGGCGGCGGAAAGCAACCGGGTGTGGCAGGCCGCGCGGTCCGGGCCTTCCCGGCCGGTGCGGGCTATTCCTCGAGGACGAGGGTGCCGCTGCGCATTTCGAAGCGGCCGAGGCGGCCGAGATAGGTCATGCCGAGCAGCGAGACGTGCAGGCGGCCGGGCTCGGCCACTGCGGCACGCACGTCGCGCACGCACAGGCTCTCGACGCAGACCTCGTCGAGGGTGATGGGGGCGTTGCGCGCGGTGCCGTTGGCGGTGCGCGAGGAGGCCGTGAAGTCGGACGGCTTCAGGTAGATGCCGGCGCGCTCGGCGTCCTCGTAGGTCAGCACCACCATCGAGGCGCCGGTATCGACCAGGGCGGAGACATCGCGGCCGTTGATCTCGGCGCTGGCCTGGTAATGACCGCGATTGTCGGACGCGAGCTCGACGCTCATGCCGCTGGCGGCACGCCTGGCGGGCTTCGGCTGCTCGCGGGCGAACAGGCCGGCAAAGCCGCTACCTTCGGTCTTGATGTGCTTTGCGGAGGCGGCCCTATCGCTCGTGACCTGCTCGACCGGTACGCCCGTCAGCCAGGCGTTGACGGCGCGCACCTGATCGAAGTTGAGCACGGCCCAGGCGAGCCCGCCGAGAACGGCGACCCAGGTGAAAGCCTCGCGGATCACACTTTGCACGACCGCCGCCCACGACAAACGTCCGACGCTTCATCCGAGCGTCGTGCGAGCCCCGGTCGGGCGGTCGCCTCAGCTGCGCAGCGTCAGGAACTCTCCACTGAAATCAAAAGACCGCAATCGTCTTAAAAAACTCATACCGAGCAGGCTTTCCTTGAGCGTACCGGGCTTGGCGACGAGGGCGTCGACATCGCGGATCTCGACCGGGCCGATGGCCAGCGAACGCAACCGCACAGGGGCTGCGTAAGTCATGCCGTTGGCGGTGTTGACGGCAACCGAGTAGCTGAGCGTATCGGCATCGATGCCGACCTTTTCGGCGTCGGCGGGACGCAGCACGACGGTCGAAGCACCGGTGTCGACGAGCATGCGCACCGTCTGCCCGTTGACGCTCGACGAGGCGACGAAATGCCCGTCCCCGCGCCGCCGGATGCGCACCGCTCGCTCGCCCGGAACGCCGGTCTCGACGGCAATGCCGCTGCCGGGCGGCAGCAGGTCGCCGGCGACGCGGTTGACGACCATGGAGACCTCGTCGCGGTAGGCGTAGCCGACGATGAGCGCCATGAAGATCGCGAGCCAGACGGCGATATGGCGGACCGCTTCGCCGAGCCGGCCGCCGTGACCGAGCAGCAGATAGACGACATAGAGCGACAGCGCGGCGGCAGCCACCCAGCCCGCGGTGTCGACATCGGCGAGGCTGGCGAGCACTTCGGGCTGGCCGGACAAGGCGAGGAACACCGCGACCAGCGCGCCGAGCAGCAGGACGATCCACAGCACCATCATGTCGAAGTGCCTCCTCCCGCCAGTGTCAGGGGGACTTGTGGCTGGCGCGCGGCAGGCCGGCGCGTGCCATGCGATCGGGCAGGGCGAGCATGATGCGGCGGCGCTCTGCTTCGGCGATCACCGACCAGGCCGCGATCTCGTCGAGCGTCCGCCCGCAGCCGCGGCAGAGCCCGCTCGCAGGGTCCATGGTGCAGACGTCGATGCAGGGCGTTTCCATGTCGTTGTCGGCCTCGTATCAGGGAGCTGACGCTCGCCCGGCGCCGGTACATGTAGAGGCGCACCGCGGGCTTCGCAATCGAGCCGGCGGAAACGCCCGAGTTTTGCGCTGGGCGGTCAGTTGGCGGAGGCCATGACCCGGCGGGCATCGGCCTCGCTGCGCCCGACCAGGCGCGGGGCACGCCCCATGCGCGCGTGGCTGGCAGTCCGTTGCGGCGCTTCGGCGTAGGCCGGCTCGCCCGCGCCTTCGTTGCGGCGATGGCGCTCCTGCCCGAGCGGTTGCAGCGGTCCGAGCGCCTGCAGCACGCGCTGGCGCGGCAGCAGTACGATCGCCTCGGTGCCCTTGCGCAGCTCGGAGCGCAATTCGAACGTGCCGCCGTGCAGCTCGACGAGGTTCTTGACGATCGGCAGGCCGAGGCCGGTGCCGCCTTCGGCGGTCTGGTGGGCGAGTGAGCCCTGGCCGAACGCCTGCATCACCTTGGGGATTTCTTCTTTGGGGATGCCGGGGCCGGTATCGCGAACCGCGAGCAACTGGCCGCCGTCGTCCGTCGAGCCGACGGTGACGAAGATGCGCCCGCCATTCGGCGTGAATTTCAGCGCGTTCGACATCAGGTTGAGGCAGATCTGGCGGATCGCGCGCTGGTCGGCCCACACCTGCGGCATCTCGTCGTCGAATTCCTCGACGATGGTCAGCCCCTTGCTGTCGGCGCGCAGCTTCAGCAGACGATGGCAATCCTCGGCGACATCGGCGAGGCGGATCGGTTCCTCGTGCAATTCGTAGCGGCCGGCCTCGATGCGCGACAGATCGAGGATTTCGTTGATGAGGTTCAGGAGGTGGCGGCCGCTGTCGTGGATGTTGCCGGCGTATTCCTTGTAGGTCGGGTTCGACATCGGTCCGAGGATCTCGGCCGTCATCACCTCGGAGAAGCCCATGATGGCATTGAGCGGCGTGCGCAGCTCGTGGCTCATGGTGGCGAGGAAGCGCGACTTCGCCTTGTTGGCCGCTTCGGCGCGCCGCCGCGCCTCGTCCGAGAAGGACTTCTCCTCGTCGAGTTCGGCGATCAGAGCGTCCTTCTGGGCGCGGAACTCGAGCATGGCGAGGGCGGTCGAGTTGAGGCCCTTGGCGAGGAAGATGAAGTAGATGTGCACGCCGACGGCCATCAGCGCGAGGGCGATATAGAACGGGTCCTGCAGCGAAACGAGGCGCGCGACCACCGCCAGCGTCATCGGGATGGTGCCGACGTAGAGGATCGGGATCACCGTCGAGGCGAACGTCATGCGGATCGCCAGCACCACGATCAGTGCCGCGAACAGGAACACGTGCGAGGAAAACAGGATGGTGGGTGTGGCGGTGGCGTGGGCGTGCGTGCCGACCAGCGCGAACCCGGCCCATGTCAGGCCGGTCAGCAGCTCGGTGGCGAACAGGCGGCGGCGCCAGACGTGAAGATCGATCTCGGCCTGGGGGACGAGTTGGAAGCGGCGGCACAGCTCGAGCTGCATCACCTTCGAACCGATCACCAGCAGCAGCCACAGCATGGCCTGCTCCACCGGAGCCCAGAACATCGAGGCCAGCGAGAAGATCGCCGACAGGCCGGTGATGGTGAAGGCGGCGGACAGTTCGTTGCGTACGAAGATGGACAGCATCTCGTACTCGAACTCGGGCTTGATGGCGTTGCCGCGGGCGAGGCGTTCGCGCGTCTCGCGCAGGTCGTCGGCGGCCCGTGCGCGTGCGTCGCGCCGTCCCTGAAGACGCCCCGGTGCGGAGGATGTAGCCGCCTTGTCCATGCCCTCGGTCTGCAGTTCGGCCGCCTGAACGGCCGGTCGTCTTGCGCGGGATCATCCCGCACGCCACCGAGGCCGGTGTACCCGTCCGTCCTCGAAGGTCTCGGTTAATGTCGTTCGAATTCGCTAAGTAAGGCTTAAAGCAATGCTGCGGCGAGGGTGTGGCGAGCCTTGAAAAAACGCGGTTTTTGCCTTCCGTCAGCAAAATGAACGACATGCGCGGGACAAATGTTTTGCGTCGCAGCAGATCGCCTCAGGCCGGCCGAAAGCCATGCCGCCGGAGCATCGCGGCGCCATCGGTGCCGGTGATCCAGGCGGCAAAGTCGTGCGCTGCCGGCGGTGCGCCGGCCAGCACGGCGAGCCCGTAGACGGCCTCGACGGCGATATCGTCGGGGAGAGCCATCATGCCGATGCCGGCGTTCGCCTGGCGGGCGCTGAGAGCATTGGTGGCGTAGGTGAGGAACACGTCGCAGTCGCCCTGTTCGAGCAGCGCTGCATAGGTGTTGCGCCCGTCGCCGGGTTTGGGTGTCGTGCGCCCGCCGGTCAGCCGCAAGGCTTTGGCGTCGAGCGCCTGTTGCGCTCCCGCACGAACCGTGCCGGTCTTGGCAAAGACGGCCAGGGCGTAATCGCCGGACGGGTCGGTGCCGGGGCTCGACATGCCGAGACGGATGGCCGGATCGAGCATGACGTCGAGGGCACTGCGTGCGGAGACGTCGAGACCGGGCCGCACCAGCAGGCACATCACATTGCGCGCGAACGGCTGCGGCGGGTCTATCGCCAGGCCGCACTCGTAGAGCGCCTGCGGATGGGCGAGATCAGCCGACAGCAGCACGTCGGCCGCCTCACCACGCTCGATGCGCTCGCGCAGCAGGCCGGTGGCGCCGAACACGGGCTCGAGGACGAGTGGCGGCGTGCGCCCGGCGAGACCTGTTACGGCCTCCGTGATCGCGGCCTTCAGGCTGCCGGCCGCGAACACTTTGACGGCGTGTCGTGCGCGCGAGATATCTGCTTGCTCGGACATGGAGGGCCTGTGGCGGTGGCGTCGCTGAGGGACTCGTTATGTTTAGCTAAACATG
>CALFEM010000035.1 GCA_937950105.1 uncultured Alphaproteobacteria bacterium
TACGAGGTGCCTAAGTGACTGGAGTTCAGACGTGTGCTCTTCCGATCTACGCTGGAAATGGGCGCCCCGGAGATCCGCGAGGACGAGACGTTCTGGGCCGAGGTGGAGCGCCATTTCCTCGACCATATTGCCGGGCGCTACGAAGCCGACATCGCCTTCGCGTTCCTGCACTCGGTGCGCCGCAAGCTCTACTCCGATCTGTGGCGGCCGGTGACCTATGCGCCGTCGAAGGGCATGCTGCGTCGACCGGCGCTCGCCGTGCCCGTCCTCATCACGATCACCAGCGGCGTGCCGGTGACGGCGGAAACGGTGAAGCGCATCCTCGCCGTGCCGGAACTCGACGCGCCGTGGCGCGATCTCGATGGCGACGCGCGGCTGGTGGCGGAAGCCTTGACCCGCTCGGTGCGCGAGCAGGGCGCGGCCGACGGCGCCGAGATCAAGCTGGTGATGGCCAACTCCGGCTTCTATCGCAATCGCGGCTGCTACATCGTCGGTCGCATTTCGGTTCCCGGGCATGGCATCCGCCCGCTGTGCATCGCGTTGCTGAACGAGGCGCGCGGCCTGTTCGTCGATGCCGTGCTGACCGAAAGCGACGATCTGCAGTACGTGTTCTCGACCACGCTCGCCAACCTGCACGCGACCAACCCCTGCTATCACGAGCTGGCGCAGCTACTGTTCAGCCTGATGCCGAAGCGGCCGCTCGGCCTGCACTACTCGACCATCGGCTTCAATCACATCGGCAAGGTGGAGGTCATCAACGAGATTGCGCGCGAGCATCGCCGCACCGGTGAGCGTCTCGATACGGCGGTCGGCTTTCGCGGCACCGTGGCGATCGGCTTCTCGATGCCGTCGTCGAAATATGTGGCGAAGATCATCCGCGACACGCCGACCTCGGGCTACAAGTGGGGCGCGTTTCCGGGCGTCGAAGCCGTGCTCGAGAAGTACCGCTTCGTCCATTACATGGACCGCGCCGGCTCCATGCTCGACAACATCATCTATTACAACATCACGCTCGACGCCGGCATGTTCGCCGGCGAACTCGTCGACGAGTTGCTGTCGGCGGCGCCCGGTACCGTGCAGCGCGACGGCGACGCGCTCGTTTTCAGGCATCTCATCGTACAGCCGAAGATGATCCCGCTGCCGGTGTTCCTGGAGACCGCGTCACAGGAGGATGCACGCACCGCCGTGCTCAACCTCGGCACCTGCATCAAGAACAACGCCGCCGCCAACGTCTTCAATCGCGATCTCGACGGGCGCAACTACGGCGTCAGCGGCATCCTCAAGGTGCACCTGTTCGATTATGACGCCGTCGAGCCCCTAGATCGGAAGAGCGTCGTGTAGGGAAAGAGTGTAGATCTCGGTGGTC
>CALFEM010000036.1 GCA_937950105.1 uncultured Alphaproteobacteria bacterium
CGGCGACACGGTGAAGGTGCAGATCATCCGCGCCAACCCCGAGACGCAGCGCAGCAGCCTCGGCATGAAGCAGCTGCAGAACGATCCGTGGGCCGGCATCGAGGCCAAGTACCCGGTCGGCATGCGCATCACCGGCACGGTCACGAACATTGCCGACTACGGCGCGTTCGTGGAGCTGGAGCCGGGCGTCGAGGGCCTGATCCACGTCTCCGAAATGAGCTGGACCAAGAAGAACATCCACCCCGGCAAGATCGTCGCGACCAGCCAGAAGGTCGACGTGCAGATCCTCGAGGTCGATCCCAACAAGCGCCGCATCTCGCTCGGCCTGAAGCAGACGCAGGACAACCCGTGGGATGCGTTCCTGTCGGCTCACCCGCGCGGCTCGACCGTCGAGGGCCCGATCCGCAACATCACCGAGTTCGGCCTGTTCATCGGCCTCGACGGTGGCGTCGACGGCATGGTCCACCTCTCCGACCTCGACTGGAACCGTCAGGGCGACGAGGCCATCAAGGACTACAAGAAGGGCGACAACGTCAAAGCCGTCGTTCTCGACGTCGACAGCACCAAGGAGCGCATCTCGCTCGGCATCAAGCAGCTGGCGGGCGATCCGATCGACGCCATCTCCAAGTACAAGAAGGGCGACACCGTCACCTGCACGGTCATCCAGGTGCAGGAGAACGGCATCGAGGTGAAGATCGGCGACAGCGACCTGACGAGCTTCATCAAGCGCTCCGATCTGTCGCGTGAGCGGTCCGAGCAGCGCCCCGAGCGCTTCAACGTGGGCGACAAGATCGACGCGGCGGTGCTGTCCGCCGACAAGGCCGCGCGCCGCATCTCGGTCTCGATCAAGAGCCTCGAGATCGCCGAGGAGAAGCAGGCCGTCGAGCAGTACGGCTCGTCCGCCTCGGGCGCTTCGCTCGGCGACATCTTCAAGGCCGCGATCAAGAAGCGCGAGTCGACCGACGACGCCGAGTGAGGTTCGACAGGGCCTTGGCGGCCCGGGCTGAACCGAGCTGAGAAGACATGAAGCGCGCGGGGCTCGACGAGCCTCGCGCGTTTCTCTTTGGCGTCAGTGCGATCCGCGCGGGGATGCGTTGAAACGCGGCGCGAACCTTGCTTAGGATCGTCTTAACGGCCCGTTCTGAAGCGTCGAGCGGGCTTTACCTTGCGCAGGCCACGTGGGTCCGACCCCGCCGTGAGCGGCGAAGAATGCGTATAGTCAGGAGTTGCATGTGCCGATGATGCTCGAAACCGAAACGGTGCTCGATCGCCGCCGTCTACGCCGGCACGTGTCGTTCTGGCGCATGGCCGCGGTCACCGCCCTGGTGGTGGCCATCGGCGCGCTCGCTTTCAGCAACGAGCAGATCTCGGGGCTGGTAGGCTCCAAGCACATCGCGCGGGTGTCGTTCACCGGCACCATCACCGAGAACCGGGATCAGCTCAAACTGCTGAAGAAGCTCGCCGAAGACGATAGCGCCGCGGCCGTGCTGGTGTTCGTCAACAGCCCGGGCGGCACCTCGACCGGCGGCGAGGCGATCTACGAGGAACTGCGCAGGATCGCCAAGAAGAAGCCGGTCGTCGCCCAGTTCGGCACGCTGGCCGCATCCGCCGGCTATATCATCGGACTGGCTGGTGACCACATCGTCACGCGCGGCAACACCATCACCGGTTCGATCGGCGTTCTGGTGCAGTGGCCCGAGGTGACGGACCTGATGGAGAAGGTCGGCGTCAAGGTGCACGAGGTGAAGAGCGGCGCGCTCAAGGCCTCGCCGTCCCCCTTCACCAGGCTGGACGATGCGAGCCGCGCCGCCACCAAGGAGATGGTCGACGACAGCTTCAAGTGGTTCCTCGACCTCGTCAAAGAACGTCGCGGCATCGATCCTTCGGCGGTCGAAGGGCTCCTCAAGGGGCGCATCTTCACCGGCCGCCAGGCGATCGAGGCCAAGCTTGCCGACGAGATCGGCGGCGAGGCCGAGGCGATCAAATGGCTCGAGGAAAAGCGTAACATCGACAAGGACTTGAAGGTCGTCGAGCGGAAGGTCGAAAAGAGCGGTCTGGCCGGGTTCAGCCTGCTGCACGCATTTGCCCGCGACGTCGCTACCGAGGCGGTCGACGGCGCCACCGAAGCCTTCGCGCGCAACACCGGCCTCTCCGCGATGCGTCTTGACGGCCTCGTCTCGGTTTGGCAACCTGGAGAAAATTGAAGAATTACAAACATTTCCAGGGAGGCTCCCGGCCGTGATCAAGTCCGAGCTGATCCAGCGGATCGCCGCGTCGAATCCGCATCTCTACCACCGGGACGTGGAACGCATCGTCAACGTCATATTCGACGAGATCGTCGATGCGCTGGCGCGGGGTGACCGGGTGGAACTGCGCGGCTTCGGCGCGTTCACGGTCAAGCACCGCCCGTCGCGAGAGGGCCGCAACCCGCGCACGGGCGAGCCGGTGCCGGTGGATGAAAAGTTCGTGCCGTTCTTCAAGACCGGCAAGGATCTGCGCGACCGCCTCAACAAGAACGGCAAGCTCTGACAGAGGCTGCCGCGGTGTGCGGCGGAGCTCAAGGGCAAGAGCCTTGTCGTCTCGAGCGAACGAGTTCGCTAATCTGGGCTTCACGATCGGGCGGTCATAAGGTCGCCCTCCGTACCAACTGAACCATTGCGAGTACCGTCGTGCTGAAGCGTATCTCGATGATCCTCCTCGCGCTGCCCGTCGCCGTGTTCCTGGTGACGCTGGCGGTCGCCAATCGCCACGCCGTGCGTCTGGTGCTGGACCCGTTCCGGCCCGAGGCCCCGGTAATCTCGGTCGAGTTGCCGTTCTTCGCCTACCTGTTCGGCGCGCTGCTGATCGGCGTGCTGGCCGGCGGTGCGGCGGTCTGGTTCAGCCAGGGCCACTGGCGGCAGACGGCACGCGTGCGCACGCAGGAGGCGCGCCGCTGGCACGCGGAAGCCGACCGCCTCGCGCGCGAGCGCGACGCCGAGGTCGGCCGCTCCAAGCAGCTCGCGCTGGCCGGGCGCTGAGCGTCAGGCCGCCGCGCGATCCGATGTCCGTGCGCGCTCGGAAGTGCCCGAGCGACTGGCCGCAACACGATAGCGTCGCTGATTTCTGCCCCTCACCCCGCCCCTCTCCCCGCGAGCGGGGAGAGGGAGACAAAACCCCATGCCCATCGAGCAGTTCTTCTCCTCGTTCCTCGGCTTCCTCGACGCCGCCGCGGTCGGCGTATTCGCCATCACCGGCGCGCTCGTCGCCAGCCGCAAGCAGATGGACATCTTCGGCTTCGCCCTGCTCGGCACCGTGACGGGTATCGGCGGCGGCACCGTGCGCGACGTGTTGCTCGGCCGGCTGCCGGTGTTCTGGGTGAAGGAGCCGAGCTACGTCGGCATCGCCCTTGTCATCTCGGCCATCGTCTTCTTCCTCGCCCATATCCCGGAATCGCGCTACCGGCTGTTGCTCTGGCTCGACGCCATCGGCCTGTCGCTGGTCTGCGTCATCGGCGCCCGCATCGGCCTCGACGCCGGCACCGGCGGCTTCATCGCGGTAGTCATGGGCGTCATCACGTCGGTCTTCGGCGGCATCATCCGCGACGTGCTCGGCGGCGAGAGCCCGGTGATC
Organism: uncultured Alphaproteobacteria bacterium; assembly: GCA_937950105.1. GTDB lineage: Bacteria > Pseudomonadota > Alphaproteobacteria > Rhizobiales > Hyphomicrobiaceae > JAEUMD01. Next base: position 3,610 of record CALFEM010000036.1, read on the forward strand.
CTGCGCCGCGAAATCTACGTCATTCCGGCACTGATCGGCGCGCTGCTGTTCGTCGTCGCGAGCGGCCAGGGTCTCGCCTTCCCGATCGCCGCCATCGCCGGATTCCTCGCCTGCTTCACGGTTCGCGGCCTCGCACTCTATTATGCGTGGTCGCTTCCGGCGTATAAGCCTCGCCCAGCGCGGACACCTCCCGAGCCACCGTCCGGCGCGCCCTGAGACGCGAGGCCACCATGACCGACGCCAAGATCTGCGGAGTGAAGACGCCCGAGGCGCTGGAAGCCGCGATTGCCGGCGGGGCACGCTGGATCGGCCTCGTGCTGCATCCGAAAAGCCCGCGTAACATGCCGCTGGAAACAGCTGTCGCGCTGGCCGACATGGCGCGCGGGCGCGTCTCGGTGGTCGTGCTGATGGTCGATCCCGCCGACGATCGGCTCGCCGAGGTGCTTCACGCGGTCGGCCCCGACCTTCTGCAACTGCACGGCGACGAGACGCCCGAGCGCGTCGCCGCCATCCGCGCTACGTTCGACGTGCGCATCATCAAGGCGGTCGGTGTGCGCACCGAAGCCGACGTGAAGGCTGCGCTTCGCTACCTGAAGCCCGGCGAGATCGCCGACATCCTGCTGCTCGACGCCAAGGCGCCTCCCGGTGCCGACATCCCCGGCGGGCATGGCGTGCCGTTCGACTGGACCATCCTGTCGGCGGTGCCGG
>CALFEM010000037.1 GCA_937950105.1 uncultured Alphaproteobacteria bacterium
GCCATCACCGGCCGTATCGCCTTCTCGACGAGCCTCGGCATCGAGGATCAGGCCTTGCTGCACGCCATTGCCGAGAGTGGCGCCGACATCGACGTGTTCACGCTCGACACCGGCCGCCACTTCCCCGAAACGCTCGACACCATCGCAGCCAGCGAGGCGCGCTACGGCTTGCGCATCCGTATCGTCGCGCCGGAAGCGCGCGAGGTCGAGACGCTGGTCGCGCGTTACGGTGTGCTCGGCTTTCGCGCATCGATCGAAGCGCGCAAGGTCTGTTGCGACGTGCGCAAGGTGCGCCCGCTCAATCGCGCGCTCGAAGGCGCCAACGGCTGGATTACCGGGTTACGTCGCGGCCAGTCGAACGGACGCGGCGACATCCCGCTCGCCGAGTACGACGCGATCAACGATCGCATCAAGCTGGCGCCGCTGGCCGACTGGTCGCTCGAAAGGATCGAAGCCTACGTCGAGAGCAATGCTGTTCCCGTCAATCCGCTGCACGCGCGCGGTTTCCCGTCGATCGGCTGCCAGCCGTGCACGCGCGCCGTTCTCCCGGGTGAAGACATCCGCGCGGGCCGCTGGTGGTGGGAGAGCGAGGACGGCAAGGAGTGCGGCCTGCACTCGCCGAAGCGGCGAATGAGCGCCGCTACGGCATGATGCCGTAGCGCCAGCCTTCCGCTCCAGACCGACAGTCACGTCCCATACATCGAGACATCGCCGATGACATTGCACATGTCCCATCTCGACCTGTTAGAAGCCGAGAGCATCCACATCTTCCGCGAGGCCGCGTCGCAGTTCACCAAACCCGTGCTGCTCTATTCGATCGGCAAGGATTCGACCGTCCTGCTGCATCTCGCGCGCAAGGCGTTCTTCCCGGAGCGGCCGCCGTTCCCGCTGCTGCACGTCGACACGACGTGGAAGTTCCGCGACATGATCTCGTTCCGGGACCAGACCGTGCGCGAGCACGGCCTCGACCTGATCGTGCATACCAACCAGGACGGCGTTGCGCGCAACATCAATCCGGTCGATCACTCGCCGTCGGTCTACACCGACGTGATGAAGACCGCCGCGCTCAAGCAGGCGCTCGACAAGTACGGCTTCGATGCCGCCTTCGGTGGCGCGCGCCGCGACGAGGAGGCGAGCCGCGCCAAGGAGCGCGTGTTCTCGTTCCGCTCCTCGGGGCATCGCTGGGACCCGCGCCGGCAACGCCCCGAGATGTGGCGCCTGCTCAACGGTCGCCTCGGCAGCGGCGAGACGGCCCGCATCTTCCCGCTGTCGAATTGGACCGAGCGCGACATCTGGCGCTACATCCTGCGCGAAAAGCTCGACATCGTGCCGCTCTACTACGCCGCCGAGCGGCCGACCATCGAGCGCGACGGACAGCTGCTGGTCGTCGATGACGAGCGCATGCCGCTGCGCCCCGGTGAGGTCGTCAAGCATCGGCACGTGCGCTTTCGCACGCTCGGCTGCTGGCCGTTGACCGCCGCCGTCGCATCGAGCGCCGACACTCTCGAAGCGGTTGTCGAGGAAACCCTTGCCGCGCGCACGTCCGAACGTCAGGGCCGCCTCATCGATCACGATGCCGCCGGCGCCATGGAGAAGAAGAAGCAGGAAGGCTACTTCTGATGATTGCCCTCGCCACCGCACGCGCCGCGCGCGCCTACGACGACACGAGCGACGAGCCCGCGCCTGTCGCCTTCACCGACACCCTGCAGCATTCGACGATGCAGGATGCCCACCGCTCCACGTCGACCAGTCTGCGCATTCTCACCTGCGGCTCGGTCGACGACGGCAAGTCGACGCTGATCGGCCGCCTGCTCTGGGACGCAACCGACCTGCACGACGACACACGCGCCGCGCTGATCGGGAAGAGCAGCGACGGCATTCCCGATTTCAGCCGCCTGCTCGACGGCCTCGTCGCCGAGCGCGAGCAGGGCATCACCATCGACGTCGCCTGGCGCTACTTCGACACCGCGACGCGCCGCATCGTCGTCATCGACAGCCCCGGACACGAGCAATACACGCGCAACATGGCGAGCGGCGCGAGCCACGCCGACGTCGCCATCCTGCTGGTCGATGCGCGCCTCGGCATCAAGCGCCAGACCCGGCGACATGCGGCGATCCTCGACCTGATGGGCGTGCGGCGTGTCGTGCTCGCCATCAACAAGATGGATCTCGTCGGCTACGACGAAGCGCGGTTCCGCGCCATCGAAGCGCAGTTCCGTGCACTCGCCGGTCACTTCGGCTTCAAGGACGACGTCGCCATTCCGCTGGCGGCCGTGCACGGCGAGAACGTCGCCCGGCCGAGCGCGAACATGCATTGGTATGGCGGGCCGACGCTGCTCGAACATCTCGAGGCGACGCCGGGCCGCAGCGGTGATCGCAGCCGCGCGTTCCGCATGCCGGTGCAGCGCGTGATCCGCGACGGCAAGGATTTTCGCGGGCTCGCGGGAACCGTCAGTTCCGGTACCGTCCGTATCGGTGAAGAGATCGTCGATACGCTCAGCGGCAAGCGGGCCAAGGTTGCGCGGATCGTCACAATGGACGGTGATCTCGCCGTGGCGGTGGCCGGACGCGCGGTCGTCCTCGGTCTCGACCGCGACCTCGACATCGCCCGCGGCGACGTGATCGCCGACGCCGCCGCTCCGCCGGTTGCAGCCCGTGAGATCGAAGGCCGGCTGGTGTGGCTCAGCGAGGATGCGTTCGACCCGCGCGCGAGTTATCTTCTGCGCACGCCGACCGACCTCGTCGCGATCGAGGGCTTCGAGGTCGCCGGCCTGCTCGACCTCGATACACTGCTCGTCGAGCTTTCGGCGAAGGTCGAGGCGAACGACATCGCCGTGGTGCGACTGAAGCTCGGCCGCCCGGCAGCACTCGATACGTTTGCCGGCAACGCCGAGACGGGAGCCGTCCTGATCGTGGATGCCGTGACCGGCGCCACCGTGGCCGGCGGCATCGTGACCGCGGCCCACGCGCGCAAGCATTCGCAACAGGCGAGCGCTGCTGCAAACCTTGGCTTCGTCGTCGACGAAGCACTGCTGCGCGAGCAGCTCTGCCGCGACCTCGGTCACGGCGACGACGACTGGAAGGAACTGGTGCGCCGTGGCCGCGAGGTCGTGCGCATCCTTCGCGCCGCCGGCGTCGATGTCGATGATCGCCTGTCGGCGGAAGCCCAGCGCCTGCGACGAGCCTGAGCCATTCAGCAGCGGAGCCACGATCATGGGACCCTGGGAAGATCTCATTCTCTACATCATCGTCGGCTTTGCTGCGCAGATGGTCGATGGCGCCATCGGCATGGCCTACGGCATCGCGTCGACCTCCCTGCTGCTCGGCTTCGGTGTTCCGCCGGCGACCGCCAGCGCATGCGTGCACGCGGCCGAGACCTTCACGACCGGAGCCTCGGGGCTCGCGCACTGGAAGCTCGGCAACATCGACAGGCGGCTGATCTGGCGCCTCGCGGTGCCCGGCATGATCGGCGGCGCCGCCGGTGCCTACGTGCTCTCCAATCTACCCGGCGACAAGCTGAAGCCGTTCATCGCCGCGTATCTGCTGCTGCTCGGCATCTACATCGTCTGGCGCGCGTGGCATCACGACGAGCAGCGCGAGGCGGTCGAGCCGCGCGTCATCGCACCGCTTGGTGTCGTCGGCGGCTTCTTCGACGCGGTTGGCGGGGGCGGCTGGGGACCGATCGTGACGAGTGCGCTGGTCGGACAGGGGGCTGCACCGCGCTACGCGATAGGTTCCGTCTGCCTTGCGGAGTTCTTCGTCACGCTCACGATTTCCACGACGTTCT
>CALFEM010000038.1 GCA_937950105.1 uncultured Alphaproteobacteria bacterium
CCACCGAGATCTACACTCTTTCCCTACACGACGCTCTTCCGATCTCGCGGCCCGCGCGATCCCGCTCCGTCCCAACCCCGCCCCCATTCCCGTCCGCCTGCCGCTGACCACCGCTCCGCACCCTTCCTAGACGCGCCTGTTCACGAAATTGCGGCAGCGTCCGCCGCGAGTTGCCGTACCACGGACGACCTGCTACCACGCCGCGAGCAGGCGCCGCCTCCGGCGTTCGGGCCAGCGGCCCGCGCATCGCGCAGCCCTGACGCGCCGGATGTCGGCAAGCCCGTCGACCGGCCGCCCCGAGGACCAGACGCCCCATGACCAGCAAGCCCGCCGGCAGCGGCACTCCGATCACCTACCGCGATTCCGGCGTCGACATCGACGCGGGCAATTCCCTTGTGGAAGCGATCAAGCCGATGGTCAAGGCGACCCGGCGGCCGGGCGCCGACGCCGACCTCGGCGGCTTCGGCGGCCTGTTCGACCTCAAACGCGCCGGTTTCACCGATCCGATCCTGGTCGCCGCCAACGACGGCGTCGGCACCAAGCTGAAGATCGCCATCGACACCGGCCGTCACGATTCCATCGGCATCGACCTCGTCGCCATGTGCGTCAACGACCTCGTCGTGCAGGGCGCCGAACCGCTGTTCTTCCTCGACTACTATGCCACCGGCAAGCTCGAGGTGACGGTCGCCGCCGCCGTCGTCGAAGGCATCGCCGAGGGCTGCCGGCAGGCCGGCGCCGCCCTGATCGGCGGCGAGACCGCCGAGATGCCGGGCATGTACCGGGCCGGGGATTACGACCTCGCCGGCTTCGCGGTCGGCGCCGCCGAGCGCGGCCAGTTGCTGCCACGCACCGACATCGCCATCGGCGATGTGCTGATCGGGCTGACCTCGTCCGGCGTCCATTCGAACGGCTATTCGCTGGTCCGCCGGCTGGTCGCCGAAGCCCGGCTCGATTGGCACGACCCGGCTCCGTTCGCCCCCGGACTGACCGTCGCCGAGGCGCTGCTGACGCCGACGCGCATCTACGTCAAGTCGCTGCTCGCCGCCATCCGCGCCACCGGCGGCGGTGCGAAAGGCGCAGTCAAGGCGCTGTCGCACATCACCGGCGGCGGCCTCGCCGAGAACCTGCCGCGCGTGCTCCCCGATGGCGTCGCCGCGCACGTCGACCTCGCCGCGCTCTCGCCCATGCCCAGGGTATTCGGCTGGCTGGCCGACACCGGCCGCCTCGACGACGCCGAAATGCTGCGCACCTTCAACTGCGGCATCGGCATGGTGGTGGTGGCCGACAAGGGCCGCGCCGCCGACGTGATGGCCGCGCTCACCGAGGCCGGCGAAGCTCCACGCGTGATTGGCGAGATCATCGCCCCGACGGGCGTGAAATCCCACGCCAAGGGCAAGGGCGTCAGCGAGGCCGTGAACTTCACCGGCTCGCTGACGCCGTAACCGGCGCGTCCCTTTCCCTCGAACAAGCGGCAACCGCCATGAGCCTCCAGCCGACCCCGAAAAAGCGCGTCGCCATCCTGATCTCGGGGCGCGGATCCAACATGGTGTCGCTGATCGAGGCCGCGCGTGCGCCCGACTACCCGGCCGAGATCGTGCTGGTGATCTCCAACCGGCCCGAGGCCGCCGGCCTCGAACGCGCCCGCGCCGCCGGCATCGCGACCCTCGTCATCGACCACAAGCAGTTCGCGACGCGCATGGCCTTCGAGGCCAAGCTGCATGCCGCGCTGCTCGACGCCCGCATCGATCTCCTCTGCAACGCCGGCTTCATGCGCATGCTGACCGGCGGCTTCGTCGACCGCTGGCGCGACCGCCAGCTCAACCTCCATCCCTCCCTGCTGCCATCGTTCCCCGGCCTTGACACGCACCAGCGCGCGCTCGACGAAGGTGTGCGCATCCACGGCTGCACCGTGCATTTCGTGCGCCTCGAGATGGATACCGGGCCGATCGTGGCGCAGGCCGCCGTGCCTGTCCTGCCGGGCGATACCGCCGACAGCCTCGGCGCCCGCGTGCTCGCCGCCGAGCATCGGCTCTACCCGCACGCGCTGCGCCTGGTCGCCTCGGGCGCTGCCCGCGTCGAGGGCGAGGCGATCGCCTGTGCGCCCCCCGCCAGCGCACCGGCCACCCTGTTTTCGCCGCCGGTCTGATTTTCCCCCGCCCGAAGACGGAAATACGCGGACCACCGCTTATGCACAGGCAGCCCGTTTCTCAGGGCCGGGCATTCGCAATGTCTGATTTTCACTCCGCCACTGACGGCACCGTTTTGCCCGCCCTCGTGTCAGCAGAATTTACAAGCAAAGGTCGCGGGTTAACCAGTCGGGCTCGACCGCCTCGCCAGCATCCTATATGACGGCTACACAAAGCCACCCGTTGCGGTTTTGTCGGGCCTACGCGCCAAAGTGAAGCGCCCTGACCAAGCCACATGGACTCCGCGAAAGCCTTGGTGATAGTGAGCCACGGTTTTCGCGAGCCCCAGTTTCGCTTGGCGGTAGTACCGCCCCACGTCCGCCCCAGAAGCGGCCGGGTCCGAGACGGCGGCCAGGGAGCGAACACGTCGATTTCGAGGGCGAACGATCCGGTTGAGCGACGGCGGCTGCCGACGGCCGTCGATCGTGGCTTGGAGACTAGCGCATGAACGCCATGGATACCCACCTCAAGCAGGCGCAGCAGCTCGGCGAGGAGCAGATCGGAAGAGCACACGTCTGAACTCCAGTCACTTAGGCATCTCG
>CALFEM010000039.1 GCA_937950105.1 uncultured Alphaproteobacteria bacterium
CGGCGGCGACGCCTCGACTCCCTACGCGGAAGACGGCATCGACACGCTCGACATGTCGGGCGCCGGCGAGGTCTACTTCTCGTTCAATCGCGACGATCGCCCCCACAGGGAGCCCACGTTCAACGCCTCGCACGACAACGGCTACGTGTGGCTGTTCTCCGTCGAGCGCATCGAGTGGAATCAAAGCAGCGATTTTCTGATCGCGGGTTACGGCGTCCTCTTGATCGAAGAGCCGATCACCTTCGATCTCGGTGGCGAGGATACCGAGCGCGGTGACGAGATGTCGTTTATCGACTCCGATGCCGGCGTCTCGGTAGCATCGGCCACCAGCACCGCTCACTTCGTCGCAGGTATCGGCGCCACCGGCCCGGGCGGCCTGTGGGTCGAGTCCGTCGAATGGCTCACCGGATCGAGCTACGACGATCGGTTCTACGCCGGCGGCGGCGTGCGCGGCATCGACGGCGGCGCGGGGGGCGACACGATCGACGCGCGCTCCGTCACCGCCTTTTCCGGTGACAGCCCGAACGGCTACGACATAGAGATCAACGGCGGCGACGGCGACGACACCATCGTCAGCGGCGAGGGCCGCACCTACGCTATCGGTGGCGACGGCGCCGACCGCTTCATCCTGTCGAACATCTCGACGGGGCCGCAAACCCTCGAGTTCATCATCTCCGACGCCGACTCCTCGGACGAGCTCTACGTTCCCTATCTGGTTCTCAACGGCAGCAACGGCGACTACGAAGGCTCACCGCTGATGCAGATCCTCGGTGGCATCGGCACGTTCGCCGAGCTGCAGGAGGGCTATATCCTCCTCTACGAGCATCAGACGCTCGACGACATCCATCACGGCCGCGACCAGACGCAAGGCGTCATCGAGTTCGCCAGCTACATCTACTTCGAGCTGCAGGGCAGCGATCTGGTCATCACCGTCGAACGCGGCGAGGCCGTGACCGTGGAGGTCGACGTCGACGATACCGGCCAGACCGAGACCTACGTCGCGATCTACGGCGATCCGGAAACCCGGGCCGTCATTCGCGTGCTCAACTTCCAGGAAGGCGATCTCGGGATCGAGTTCCGCGATCCGGGCACCCCGACATCCGATGCCGAAGGCAATTCGATCTATCCGAACTGGGATGCCGCGGTCGGCGACCTAAACCCGGCCATGCTGGCGCCGCTCGATCCGCGCCCGAATACGCCGACGTCCGACCCGAACGAGCCATCGAGCCAGCCGCCCGATCGCATGCCCCAGAACGGCGGCGACGGCGACGACTTCATCTCGGTCAACAGCCCGAGCAACATCGACGCCGGCGGCGGCAATGACGAGGTCGTCGGCAGCGACGGTGACGACCGCATCAACGGCGGCACCGGCGACGACAGCATGCAGGGTGGCGCCGGCGACGACGAATACTTCGTCGACTCGGCGGGCGACGGTGTCGTCGAAGCTGACAGCGGTGGCACCGACACGGTGTTTTCGTTCATCAGCTACACGCTGACGGACAACGTCGAGCGGCTCGTTCTCGGCGAATCCGCGAGTGACGGAACCGGCAATGCCGGCGCCAACAGCCTGCTCGGCAACGCATCCGCCAACCTGCTGCAAGGTCTCGGCGGCGACGACACGCTCGGCGGCCTCGGTGGCGATGATATTCTCGACGGCGCCGCCGGCTCCGACCGCTACGTCTACTATCGCGGTGACGGCCAGGACATCATCCACGATTCGAGTTCGGCAGCGGGCGAGATCGACGAACTTGTTTTCGCGGACGGTATCGATGTGGACGACATCGGTGTCTATCGCCTTGCCGGGTCCCCCGACGATCTGGTGCTGACGATCGCCGGAGGCGGCCGCATCACGCTCGTCGATTTCATGCTTGGTGACGGCATCAGCATAGATCGCTTCCTCTTCGCCGACGGGACCTCACTCGAGCGCATCGACATCGAGGCGCTGGCCGACGCGGCGCCGCTGCTGCTCCACGCGCTACCGGATGCCTACGACGACTCGGATCTCACCTATGGCGGCAGTGATTTCATCGTGCCCGCCGCGATGCTGCTGGCCAACGATCGCGTCTCCGACGGCGGCGTGCTTTCGATCACCGCCGTCTCGAACGTCAGCGTGGGCAGCGCCAGTGTCGATGCCAACGGCGATATCCAGCTGGTGCCACCCGCTGGCTATGCGGGAGCCATCACGTTCGACTACACCGTCTCGGACCAGCACGGTGGCGCATCGACCGCGTCGGTGTCGATGACCGTCGTGCCCAACAGTGCGCCGATCGTGACCGGTGACGTTGCCGACCAGTTCGTCGCTTTGAACCAGCCATTCATCGTGACGGTGCCGAGCGGCCTGTTCAGCGATGCAGAGACTGGCGTCCTGGTCACTGCGACGCTAGCCGGTGGCGCGCCGCTACCTGCGTGGCTGCACTACGACAGCGTGGCAGATACGATCAGCGGAACAGCGCCCGCAGGCGCCGCCGGTTCGTACACGATCGTCCTGCGCGCCACCGACGGGTTCCTGCCCGCAACTGAAACCTTCGTACTCAATGTCGTTACCGGAACGGTCCTGCAGGGCGGCTCCGGCAACGACAACCTGCTTGGCAACGCCCTCGACGACGCGCTGTTCGGCAACGACGGCAACGATCTCTTGCGCGGGCGCAGCGGCGCCGACCATCTCGACGGTGGCAACGGCATCGATTGGGCCGTCTATTCTGATCAGATCGCTAACCTGACGATCCATCTCGATGGTGCCGCGAGTTCGGGCGGAGACGCGGCGGGCGACACACTTGCTGCAATCGAGAACGTCTCGGGTGGCGGCGGCAACGACATCATCTACGGCGATAGTTCGAATAACACCTTGAATGGCAATGCAGGCGCCGACGCCCTCTACGGCGGCGGCGGTAACGATGTGCTCTCCGGCGGCGCTGGCGCTGACATCCTCGACGGCGGTAACGGCATCGACTGGGCAAACTATGCCGACCAGTCGGCGCACCTCACAATCTACCTCGACGGTACCGCATGTTCGGGCGGGGGCGCGGCGGGCGATACACTCGCTGCAATCGAAAACCTCTCCAGCGGCAGCGGCAACGACATCATCTACGGCGATAGTTCGAACAACACCTTGAACGGCAATGCCGGGGCCGACGCCATCTACGGCGACGGCGGCAACGACGTGCTTTCCGGCGGCGCTGGCGCTGACGCCTTGGATGGCGGTATCGGCATCGATTGGGCAACCTATGCCGAGCAGACGGCGGACCTCACGATCCACCTCGATGGGACGGCATGTTCGGGCGGAGATGCGGCGGGCGATACGATTGGCGCAATCGAGAACATCTCCGGCGGCAGCGGCAACGACACCATATACGGTGACGGGTTCAATAACACGCTGCACGGCAATGCCGGCTCCGACGCCCTCTACGGGGGCGGCGGTAACGATGTTCTATCCGGCGGCGCTGGCGCCGACCTCATCGACGGCGGTGCGGGTATCGATACCGCGAATTATTCTGATCAAACCGTCGATCTCGTCATCCGGCTCGATGGCAGCGCATGCCTGGGCGGCGATGCGCAGGGCGACCAGGATCCTGGAGTTCACTTCGATCTGCCCTC
>CALFEM010000040.1 GCA_937950105.1 uncultured Alphaproteobacteria bacterium
ACCACCGAGATCTACACTCTTTCCCTACACGACGCTCTTCCGATCTAGCCCGAAACCTGAGACGGGACCGAGGCTGCGCAGCCCCTCCCGCAAACCGAAAGAGAGCGAGATGAGCCTTATTCGATCGATCCGGCTGGCAGCTGTTGCCGGTACCGCCCTGGTGGCTGGCGCCCTGCTCGGACCGGGTGCGCTGGTCGCACAGGACAAGGCCGCCACGCCCGCTCCCGCGGCGGCGCCTGCAGCCGCTCCGGCCAGCTCCTTCTCGGCCGATCAGAAGGCGGAGATCCAGCGGATCATCAAGGACTATCTCGTCGCCAATCCGGAAGTGTTCCTCGAGGTGCAGCAGGCCCTCGAAGCCAAGATGGAGCAGGCGCAGGCCGAGAAGATGAAGCTCGCGCTCGCCGCCCACGCCGACGCGCTGTTCCGCGACCCGAACGCACCGGTCGCCGGCAACCCCAAGGGGGACGTCACCGTGGTCGAGTTCTTCGATTACAACTGCGGCTACTGCAAGCGCGGCTTCGCCGACCTTGCGAAGTTCATCAAGGACGATCCCAAGGTCCGCGTCGTCTTCCGTGAATTGCCGATCCTGTCGAAGGGTTCGGAGGAAGCTGCACGTGTGGCGCTCGCCGCGCGCATGCAGGGCAAGTATTGGGAGTTCCACTCGGCGATGCTCAATTCCAAGGGCCAGGCCGACATGGCGTCCTCTCTGAAAGTGGCAGAGAAGGCCGGACTGGACATGGCCAAGCTGAAGGCCGACCTCGCCTCGCCCTCGATCGACGAGGAAATCAAGAAGGTGCGCGAGCTGGCACAGACGCTCGGCATCAACGGCACGCCGCACTTCATCGTCGGCGACCGCTCGATTCCTGGCGCGCCGCAGGATCTCTACGAACAGCTGAAGGCCGACGTGGCGGCGATCCGCAAGTCGGGCTGCACGTCCTGCTGAGGTAATCGCCCGGAATATCGCGAAGTCTGAATATGAGTGCGCCCGGCAATGGCCTAGTCCGTTGCCGGGCCGTTGTTTTTTTCCTCCTGCGAGGGCGCACGGGGCGGCGTTCGCGACTGTGGTTCTATGTCAACAGCGAACTGTGGCGCTCTCTTTCGTCGCCACCGGAAAGCTGATACACGGGCTGCTTGGTTGTTCTCTGTGCAGCGGTGCAGGCTCGTGTTTCCGGCGGTCGACGCCGGCCCCGGGACGAGTCCGTCGGCGCAGCGTTTCATCGGACAGGCATGGCGACGCTCAAGTCGAAGCCCGTGTACATTCTCAACGGGCCAAATCTCAATCGGATCGGCGCGCGCGAGCCGGCAGTCTACGGCCGAGAGACGCTGGCCGACGTGCGCCGCCGCGCCGAAACGGCCGCTGCCCGCGCCGGCGTGACCATAGAATTCCGCCAGTCCAATCATGAAGGCCAGCTGATCGACTGGGTGCACGAGGCACGCGATCACGGCGCCGGCCTCATCGTCAA
>CALFEM010000041.1 GCA_937950105.1 uncultured Alphaproteobacteria bacterium
GATCACCGAGATGCCGCATCCGGAGAGTAACCATATGCAGGCGGTCGACATCGGTTATGTCGGCGATCCGGTGGAGGTCAATCCGCACATCATCGACGTGATCTCGAAGTCGGATCTCATTCCGGTGGTGGCGCCGATCGGACAGGATCGCGACGGCCATACGCTCAACATCAACGCCGACACGTTCGCCTCGGCGCTCGCCGCGCGCATGAAGGCGAAGCGCCTGCTGCTGCTGACCGACGTCGCCGGCGTGCTCGACAAGGACAAGAAGCTGCTCTCCGACCTCTCGGTCGATCAGGCGCGCGCGCTGATCCGCGACGGCACGATTTCGGGCGGCATGATCCCGAAGATCGAAGGTTGCATCGAGGTGGTGGAGGCGGGCGTCGAGGCCGTCGTCATCATCGACGGGCGCGTGCCGCACTGTGTGCTGCTGGAGCTGCTGACCGAGCACGGCGTCGGCACGCTGGTCGGCAAACGCGTCGGCAAGACACAGGCGAAGCGCGCAGTTTGAAACGGTCGCGCTTCTTCTCCTGCGCGGCTGATATTCTACGTCCGGTCAGCGGCGCTTGCCGCCGTCGTCCTCGTGATTGAGTTTGGAGATGATGTTGCGGTCGTCGGCATCGCCGGCGTCGTTATCGGCGCATTCGTCCGCTGGCTCGTCAGGCTCGTGATTGAGCTTCGAGATGATGTTGCGGTTGTCCGGCTCGTGCTCAGCGTTGTCGCACTCGGTTTTCGGCGGCACGCGATGTTTCTCGGCCATGACATGAACTCCGTTCGCTGGTTCTGCGCCAACAACGCGGCCTGACGCGACGGGTTCCCTTTAACGCTCAGCTCGGCAGATTTGACGGGCACTACTCCCCGCCGTTGCCCTTGGGCGCGCCGACCGAGACCTTCAGCATGACACCGTCGAAGCCGACCTTGGCAACCGCAGGGCTGCGCGGCGGCACGAATGTCAGGTGCGTGTCGAGTGTGCCCGGAATGCCGGGTGAAGGCCCCCAGACGGTGGTGGTGATGCCGCCGAGTTCGCGCGTGTAGGCCGGCTCGATGCCGAGCAGGCGCGTCACCGCGTCCGGATCGACAGGCGCGGTCGCCTCGAAATCGTAGAGATAGCAGCCGACCATGTTGAGGATGTTCGAGCGCAGGTGCGTGGCGACGAAGTGCAACGGCCGCCCGCCGACCATCTTCGTCAGCGTAGCGTTCGAGGCGCCGGTGACATAGCCCTCGGCCTTGCCCTCGGCGATCCCCTTGTCGGAGAGTTGCATCAGCGCGTGGAGCTCGGCGTTGCTGGTGCGCTCGGCCTTGACCCAGCCGAGCCCTTCGGCATGCGCGACGAGCTTGGAGAAGCTGTCACGTGCCGGCGCCCCGCACAGCGCCGCATATTCGGCGACGAAGCCCGCCGACGCTTCACCTGCCGCGACCTGCATGGGCGCCACCATGATTGCCGCAAACGTCGCCGCGACGAGCGCACGCATACACATGCTTAGAGACATCAGGACTTGCCCCGTTCGAGAGCCGCGCGAATGGCGCGGAGTTCAACGAGCATGTCCTGATTGACCCCGCGTATCTCGGCGTTGATGGCGTTCACCTGATCGACGTGCGCCTTGTACTGGCGGTTGGCGCGGCGCATGAAAAACGCCCACGCGAGCAGCAGCACCACGAGCGGCAGCCACGCGACGATCAGCTCGATCACTGCAGCCGACATGCTCGCACGTCTCCCCTTTGGCCGTCACACGCAGCTTCTGTTGCGGTCGCCGATCAGTCAACCGGGGCGATCGTCCGCGTAACAACAAAGAAGGGCGGCCCTTGCGAAGGCCGCCCCCACATTCAAGGTCATGCCGGCCGAGATCACGCCGCCTTGACGGCCGCGACGATCTTCTGCGCGGCGTCGTCGAGGTCGTTGGCCGAGATCACGTTGAGGCCCGACTCGTTGATGATCTTCTTGCCGAGATCGACGTTGGTGCCTTCGAGGCGCACGACCAGCGGAACCTGCAGGCCGACCTCCTTCACCGCCGCGATGACGCCTTCCGCGATGGTGTCGCAGCGCATGATGCCGCCGAAGATGTTGACGAGGATGCCCTTCACCTGCGGGTCGGCGGTGATGATCTTGAACGCCGCCGTCACCTTCTCCTTCGATGCGCCGCCGCCGACGTCGAGGAAGTTCGCCGGCTCCGCGCCGTAGAGCTTGATGATGTCCATGGTCGACATGGCGAGGCCGGCGCCGTTGACCATGCAGCCGATGTTGCCGTCGAGTGCGACGTAGGAGAGGTCGTACTTCGACGCCTCGATCTCCTTGGCGTCCTCTTCGGTCGTGTCGCGCAGCTCGACGATGTCGGGATGGCGGAACAGCGAGTTGTTGTCGAACGAGACCTTGGCGTCGAGCACGCGCAGGCGGCCGTTCTTCATGACGATCAGCGGGTTCACCTCGAGCAGGCTCATGTCCTTCTCGGTGAACGCCTTGTAGAGGATCGGGAACAGCTTCATGCCGTCGGCCTTCGCCTCGCCGTCGAGGCGCAGCGCCGTGCACAGCAGATCGGCATTGGCTTCGGTGACGCCGGTCGTGGGGTCGATGGCGACGGTGACGATCTTCTCGGGTGAGTCGTGCGCGACGGCCTCGATGTCCATGCCGCCCTCGGTCGAGACGACGAACGCCGGGCGCCGGACGGTGCGGTCGATCAGGATCGACAGGTAGAGTTCGCGGGCGATGTCGGAGCCGTCCTCGATGTAGAGGCGGTTGACCTGCT
>CALFEM010000042.1 GCA_937950105.1 uncultured Alphaproteobacteria bacterium
GGTGGCGAATATGCGCGGCTGCTGGTCGGCGGACAGAAGGCGCATGCGCCGCGCCGCCTGACAGACTGGCTGTTCGATCAGGCACACCGCGATCTCGACCGCGCAGTACAGCATCATTGCGCGTCTCTCGGGCTTTCGGCGCGCCGCATCACGGTGCGCGATCAGGCGAGCCGCTGGGGCTCCTGCTCGACCACTGGCACGCTGTCGTTCTCCTGGCGGCTGATCCTGGCGCCGCCGCTGATCCTCGACTACGTCGCCGCGCACGAGGTCGCGCATCTGCGCGAGATGAACCACGGCCCGCGTTTCTGGGCCCTCGTCAAGCGCACCATGCCGCAGATGGACGAGGCGCGGCAGTGGATGCAGATCTACGGCATGGACCTGCATCGCTATGGTCCGGCCTCCGCCTCGCGCCGTTGACGATGTGCGCGACGTGACCACATCTCGCGCGCTCGTTTCGACCGTCGCCACCGCCGAAGGTGCTGCCGACGTCGAACAGATCGGCCCGCCCGCGTCCCCGTGCGTTTCCTGCGGCGCCTGCTGCGACTATGCGAGCGACTGGCCGCGCTTCTCCACCGAAAGCGACGAGGAACTCGCGCTCATTCCCGAGCCGCTCGTCGCCGAGAACCTGTCCGGCATGCGCTGCGAGGAAACGCGCTGCATGGCGCTCACCGGCAAGGTCGGCGAAAGGGTGGCGTGCTCCATCTACGCCGTGCGGCCCGTCGTCTGTCGGGCGTGCGAGATCGGTGACGACGCCTGCCTCATGGCACGCGCGCACCACGGCCTGCCGCCGCTGCCGCCGGCCTGACGCTCGCCGGGTATGCAGCTCAGCCTTACCGGGCAAGCCCCAGGCCGAGCGACATCATGCCGGTCGGCGCTGTCGTCGGCGGACGCACGGTACGTTCCGCCGGCTCTGCTCGCGCGGTCTCGGCAGGTGCCGCCTCGATGCGGCGCTGGATATCGGCCGGGTCGAAGGCGAGGCCGCGCTGCGGCACGTCGCGGCGCGCCAGGGTCGGAGACGGCGGCGGCGTGCGCCCTTGCGGTGCCAGCACCTTGGCGAGGAAGTCGTCGCTGATGCGCTCCTGCGGGTGCGCTGCGGCAGCGGCCTTCACGTCAGCGGGCCTGCGCTCGGCGGCCCCGCCCACCACTGGCGGCTCGATGACGAGGCGCTGCCCGACGGTTCTGCCGCTGGAGCCGGCCACCACGCTGGCAGGCGCCTGCTGCTGCGAAGGCGTTCCAGATCTTTCGCGCGCCGCGCGCACGGCTGCCAGCGAACGCGACGGCTGCACTCTGCTGGTCAGCTTCGCCGCCGGCTGCTGTAGCTCTTGCTGTGCCTCCGGCCGCGCCGGCTCGTCGTGCGCCCGCATCACCGGAGAGCTGGTGCCGGTCTGGCGGCCCGCTCGCCACGGCAGCAACTCCGGACGTGCCGTGCGCACCAGCGGCGCATGCGAAGCGCCCGCGACCTGCGCCGCACTCGACGTTCCGGGCAACGGCAGCGGCTCGCGGCTCTTGTGAGCGTCGAGCATCAGGTCGTGCCACATCTCGGCCGGCAGGTTGCCGCCCATTACACGCTTCATCGGGCTCGAGTCGTCGTTGCCGAGCCAGACGCCGGCGGTCATGTGCGCGGTGTAGCCGACGAACCAGGCGTCGCGGAAATCCTGGGTCGTGCCGGTCTTGCCGGCGGCCGGATGGCGCGGCAGGGCGGCGCGCCACCCGGTGCCGGCGACCAGCGCCGCGTTGAGCATGTCGTTCATGGCGCCGACATCGTCGAGGGCGACGACGCGTGTCTGCATGGGTGCGGGGCGGGCATAGAGCACGCGGCCGTTGGCGAGGCGCACGCGGCGGATGACGTGCGGCTCGTTGGTGATGCCGCCGCTCGCCAGCACGCCGTAAGCGCCCGCCAGTTCCATCAGCGTCAACTCGGACGTGCCGAGCGCCATCGACGGGTCGTGGCGCAGCTCGGACGCGACACCCAGACGGCGCGCGGTTGCTGCCACCGCCGGGATGCCGACATCCATGTTGAGACGCACGGCGACTGTATTGACCGATTGGGCGATGGCCTGGCGCAGCGTCAGCGCGCCGACATATTCGCCGTTGTCGTTGCGCGGCGCCCAGCCGTCGATGGTCAGCGGCAGGTCGTAGGTGATGGTATCGGGTGTCAGGCCCTTTTCCAGCGCGGTCAGATAGACGAACGGCTTGAACACCGAGCCCGGCTGACGGCGCGCCTTGGTCACGCGGTTGAACTGGCTTTCGGCATACGACCGACCGCCGACCAGCGCGCGGACGCCGCCGTCTGTATCGATCGCGACCAGCGCCGCCTGGCTCGCGCCCATCGCCTTGCCGCGCGTCGACAACGAGGCCGTGACCAATTCGTTGGCACGCCGCTGCAGGGCCGCGTCGATGGTCGTCTCGACGATCAGCTCGCCGTTGCCTTCGCTGAGCAGGGGCGGCAGCTTCTCCAGCACCAGATCGATGGCGTATTCGAAGCCGTTGGTGGTGCGCTGGCCCTTGAAGTCGACGAAGCGGACCGTTTCGCCCAGCGCCTGCGCATGCTGCTTTTCCGTGATGGCGCCGGCATCGCGCATCTTGGCAAGCACGGCATGGCCGCGCGTCCGCGCCGCCTTCGGGCTCGAGGTCGGCGAATATTTCGACGGCGCCTTGAGCAGGCCGGCGATCAGCGCCGCCTCGGCCAATGTCAGCGCCCCGGCGGACTTGTCGAAGTAACGCTGCGCCGCGGCCTCGATGCCGTAGGCGCCGCCGCCGAAATAGACGCGATTGAGATACAGCTCGATGATCTCGCGCTTGGTGAGACGCACCTCGAGCCACAGCGCCAGCGAGAACTCGTCGAGCTTGCGCGACATGGTGCGCTCGGACGACAGGAACAGGTTCTTGGCGAGCTGCTGCGTCAGCGTCGAACCGCCCTGCACGAAACGCCCGGCGCGCAGGTTGGCGAACGCGGCGCGCACGAGGCCGGCCGGATCGATGCCCCAATGCCGGAAGAAGCGCCGATCCTCGGTCGCCACCACCGCGTCGATGACGTGCTGCGGCAGCATGTCGATCGGCACGAAGTCATGCGCCGCGCCGCGATCGGCAATGACGCTGCCGTCACGCGCCAGCACGCGGATCACCGGCGCGCGCTCCTTGGAGCGCACCGAGAGCGGATCGGGAAACTCGGTCGTGTAATGCACGATCATGGCTGCAAGCCACAGACCTGCGGCACAAGCGCTCGCCGTCGCCGCATAGACGCCGAGACGGACCTTCCACGGCAGACGTGAAACAAAGCCGCGAC
>CALFEM010000043.1 GCA_937950105.1 uncultured Alphaproteobacteria bacterium
GAGATGCCTAAGTGACTGGAGTTCAGACGTGTGCTCTTCCGATCTCGGCCTCTGATCTGAGCGTGACCATGCTCAGATCAGAGGCCGCAAACCCGACCGGGCTGCCGCATGCGAGACAGGCCTGATTGTCGAAAAAAATGCGGCTGTCGCACTTGGCGCACGTGAACTTATGCATTTCCAGTCTCTTCCGGTCATGATCCGCGGGCCGGCTTGCGCGGTCACTACGCGGCAGGCGTCGATTGGTTCCGCCGACCGAGCATACACCGAATCGCATGCGGCAGAGCTGTGACGAGCGCCACCCGTTGCCCGCGATCTACGCAAACTTGTGCCAGCTTTTTGACTTCCTGCACAGCAGCTGGTCGACATGCCGACAAAGCGCGCAGCGCGTGACGGTTCCGCTTGTCGCCCTTCGCGCCAACCGATACCGCTCAATCCAGATCACCGCCAGCGAGCGGCCCCGGCCACAGCGAGGGAACTGCGCACCCCATGACCATCCACGTCGCGCTCAAGCACAAGACCACCTACCGCTACGATCGCCTGACCAGTATGGGCCCGCAGATCATACGCCTGCGCCCGGCGCCGCACTGTCGGACACCGATCCTCAGCTATTCGATCGAGCTGACGCCGAAGACGCATTTCCTCAACTGGCAGCAGGACCCGTTCGGCAACTTCCTCGCCCGCGTCGTGCTGCCGGAGGCCACCGAGGAGTTCTCGGTGACGATGGATCTCGTCGCCGACATGGCGGTCATCAATCCGTTCGACTTCTTCGTCGAGGAGAGCGCCAAGGAGTGGCCGTTCACGTACGACGCGCAGACGAAGAAGGAACTCGCACCCTATCTCGAGCCCGACGCGGCGGGGCCCCTGCTCGACCAGTACGTCAAGGGCATCGTGCACGATCCCAAGGATACGACGCTCGATTTCATCGTCGGCATCAACCGGCAGATGCAGAAGGACATCGGCTACACGATCCGCATGGAGCCCGGCGTGCAGACGCCCGAGCAGACACTTGCGCGCGCCATCGGCTCGTGTCGCGACACCGGCTGGCTGATGGTGCAGGTGCTGCGCCATCTCGGCCTCGCCGCGCGCTTCGTCTCCGGCTACCTGATCCAGCTCAAGCCGGACGTAAAATCGCTCGACGGACCATCCGGCACCGAGCACGACTTCACCGACCTGCACGCCTGGTGCGAGGTCTACCTGCCGGGCGCCGGCTGGATCGGTCTCGATCCGACCTCCGGCCTGCTCGCCGGCGAAGGCCACATCCCGCTCGCCGCGACGCCGCACCCGGTTTCGGCTGCGCCCATCACCGGCGCGCACTCGAAGGCAGAGGTGACGTTCGAGTTCGAAATGGGCGTCACCCGCATTCGCGAGAGCCCGCGCTCGACCCGGCCTTATCCCGAAGAGACGTGGCAGCAGATCGACGAAGCCGGCCGGCGCGTCGACGAGCGGTTGAAGAAGAACGACGTGCGCCTGACCATGGGCGGCGAGCCGACCTTCGTCGCCGCCGACGACATGGAGGGCGCCGAGTGGAACACCGCCGCTGTCGGCCCCAACAAGCGGCGCTATTCGGAAGACCTGATCCGCCGCCTGCAGCAGCGCTTCGGCAAGGGCGGCATGCTGCACTTCGGCCAGGGCAAATGGTACCCGGGCGAGCAGTTGCCGCGATGGGCTTTCGCGCTCTACTGGCGCGCCGACGGCCAGCCCTTGTGGGAAGACGCGGGCCTCGTCGCCAGCGTCACGCCGTCGAAACCAGCCACCATCGCCGATGCCGAGCGCTTCATGACGGGCCTTTGCCAGCAGCTCGATCTGCCGGCGCACAGCGGTATTCCCGCTTATGAAGACGCCGCGCACTTCATGCTGGTCGAGCAGAAGCTGCCGATGAACATCGAGCCGAAGGACAACAAGCTCGAGGATGCGGCCGAACGTGCGCGCATCATCCGCGTGTTCGATCGCGGTCTGATGGAGCCGGCGAGCTACGTGCTGCCCGTGCAGGTCTGGCATACGCACGATCGCGGGCGGCGTTGGGTGACGGAGCGGTGGGCGATCCGCCGCGACAAGCTGTTCCTCATACCCGGCGATTCACCGGCGGGCTTCCGCCTGCCGTTGGCCTCGACGGACTACATCCCGGCCGTCTACTACCCGCACGTGACGCCGCGCGATCCCTTCTCGCCGAACGCGCCGCTGCCCGAGCGTCGCGTCATCATGCAGCGCCGCCGCACAGTCGCGCTGGAAGCGCCGCCGCTGCCGCCGGATACGCCGGTCGAGGTTTCGGGCTCGGTGCGCACGGCCATGACGGTGGAGCCGCGCGACGGCGTGCTGTGCGTGTTCATGCCGCCTCTGCCGGACGCGGAAGATTATGCGGCCATGATCGCCGCGATCGAGGAAACGGCGAAGGGGACCGGCCTGCCCGTGCACATCGAAGGCTATCCGCCGCCGTTCGATCCGCGCTTCAACGTCATCAAGGTGACGCCGGACCCGGGCGTGATCGAAGTCAATATCCAGCCGGCGGAGACGTGGGACGAGGCCGTCGACATCACCACCGGGCTGTACGAAGACGCCTATTTCTCGCGGCTTTCGACCGAGAAGTTCATGCTCGACGGGCGCCACACCGGTACTGGCGGCGGCAACCATATCGTGCTCGGCGGGCGCACACCCGCGGACAGCCCGTTCATCCGCCGGCCCGACCTGCTCGCCTCGCTCGTCACCTACTGGCAGAACCACCCGTCGCTCTCGTACATGTTCTCGGGGCTGCTCATCGGCCCGACCAGCCAGGCACCGCGCGTGGACGAGGGGCGGCACGAGTCGCTCTACGAACTCGAGATCGCGCTGCGCGAGATCGAGCGCAACCGCGAGCTGTACGGCCAGGACATGCCGCCCTGGCTGGTGGACCGCACGCTGCGCAACATCCTGGTCGATGTCACCGGCAACACCCACCGCAGCGAGTTCTGCATCGACAAGATGTACTCGCCCGACAGCAGCACCGGCCGCCTGGGCCTGCTGGAACTGCGCGCCTTCGAGATGCCGCCGCACGCCCGCATGAGCATTGCCCAGCAGTTGCTGCTGCGCGCCCTGATCGCCCGCTTCTGGAAGCAGCCCTACAAGGCGCCCGTCACCCGCTGAGATCGGAAGAGCACACGTCTGAACTCCAGTCACTTAGGCATCTCG
>CALFEM010000044.1 GCA_937950105.1 uncultured Alphaproteobacteria bacterium
CAGCGAACGCGGCGAGCGCACGCCGCAACTGGTCCGGCTCCGGCAGGTCCTCGGCGTCGTAGATGACGACGAACTCTCCCGGCGTGCGCGGCAGGGCATAGTTGAGGGCGCGCGGCTTCGTCCGCGGCCTTCCGTCAGGAACCACCACGACGCTGAAATGCACCGGAAGCGTCACGGCGGCGATCGCAGCCTGCGTCCGGGCGTCCT
Organism: uncultured Alphaproteobacteria bacterium; assembly: GCA_937950105.1. GTDB lineage: Bacteria > Pseudomonadota > Alphaproteobacteria > Rhizobiales > Hyphomicrobiaceae > JAEUMD01. The sequence continues at coordinate 208 of CALFEM010000044.1, forward strand.
TTTCCTCGACGACCAGACGTATGGCGAGACGACTGGCCGGGTAGTCGAATGCGGCCAGCGCCTCGACCAGGCCGGGTATGACGTCCGCCTCGTCGTAGAGCGCCACCAGCACGGCGTAAGTCGGATGGCTGTCGTCCGGTGATGCTCTGAGCCGTGCCAAGGCCTCGGCCCGGTCGTAGCTGTGGCGCGGCCCGGTCAACGCGTGGCGCAGCGCCAGCACCCGCAGCAGAACCGCCAGCAGGAAGGGGACGGTCAACCCGAGAATCAGAACCTGCAGCGCCGCCGCCGGCTCGAGCCAGGCGAGCACCCCCGCGAAGGACGCGAAACCGACGAGCAGCGCCAATTGCCAAGGCAGGATGGAAATTGCCGCCGAGAGGTCGGGACGCAGGCGAAGGAGCAGATTGCCGAGCAGCGGATCGGCCCCCCGCTGGCGGGCTGCTGGAGCATCCACCGCCATGCCGGCCGCGGTGAAATGGGTCGACGGCGCGGCGCGCGACCGGCGGCCAGGGCGAGGCTGTGCGGGCGGAGTTCTGACCTCCGCGAGCGGCATCATCACGATCGGTTTGCCGGGCCGCCGGCTGCCCGCACGCGCACGGGCGGCCTGCCGCGCCTCACGCCCGCCCAAGTCTCCGCCCTGGATTTCCCGCGACACCCGGCCCCGCCCCCGGCTCCGCCCACGCTTGAACACACGCAGTTTGAAACCAATCAGGGATCGGCACAACCAATAGATGCAACATTCGAATGATCGAGTGGCGTGACGGCGCCGTTCGAACGCGCTAACCGTGGCGTGCAGCGCAGGCAACTCCTGGCCGCGCTTCAACCGCTATCGGAGCAACGGAACACAACGCATGGTTTCAGTTGGGCTTCCGGGGCCAAGGCTCCGTACCAGTCGTGGCCGCCAGGCGTCATGGCGCCAGATCGCCCTCCTGGGGACGCTGGTCCTGCTCGCGCCCCTGTTCGTGCCGCTACCGGTCGCTGCGCAGGGACCGGACTCCGCAGCCGATGGCCCGCGCCGCGTCGTGCTGCGGTTCCTGACCGAGAATGATTTTCCTCCCTTCAACTTCCTCGACGAGGAAGGCCAGTTGACCGGCTTCAACGTCGATCTCGCGCGCGCCATCTGCCTCGAGGCCAAAATGGCCTGCGATATCAAGGAGCGGCCGTGGGACGAATTGCTGCTCGCCCTGAAACGCAAGGACGCCGATGCGGTCGCCGCCGGCCACATGATCACGGCGGCGACGCTTCAGCAGGCCGATTTCTCCATCCCCTATCTGCACACACCCGGCCGCTTCGCCGTGCGCCGTGAGGCCGAGAAGCGCGACATCACGCCGACGGCGCTCGAAGGCCAGCGCGTCGCGGTCATCCGCGGCAGCGCCCACGAGGCCTACCTCAAGGCGTTCTTCCGTGACAGCCGCATCGAGGTACACCCGTCCTCCGACAGCGCCCGCGAGGCGCTCGCGAACGGCAAGGTCGACTACCTGTTCGACGACGGCATCAGCCTGTCGTTCTGGCTCAACGGCACGCTGTCGCGGCAGTGCTGCGAATTTCGCGGTGGCCCATTCCTGGAAGCGCGCTACTTCGGCGACGGCATCGCCATCGCCATCGCCAAGGGCGATGAGCAGATGAAGACGATCGTCGATGGCGCGCTGGCACGGCTGCGCGAGAGCGGCCGGCTGGAAGAACTCGTCGGGCGCTATTTTCCCTACCGCATCTACTGAGGCGCCGGCTCTGCCGGACTGCCGGGCAACGGCCGATCGCAGCCCCTGCGCGAAAGCAGCCGCGAAGCAGCGGAGCCTTCGCGCCCGCTGCGGCAACCGCGCCACCCGCAGCGGATCAGTTCCCCAATAAAGACCCTGATGCGGTCAAGAAGTCGCCGAAGTTGCGGCCCACCGTCGCGCTTCGCGAGCCGGCGACGCCGTTGCCCGTGCTTCGCCGCTTCACCGCGCATCGCTGCGCTGGCGGCACAGTCAGGAGTTGTCCCATGTTCCTTCGCCCGACGCCGCTCGCCGTGATCGCTCTGGCCGGCGTCGCCACCACTTCGCTCGCCGGTATGCCGCAGGCCGCCGAGACGCCGGCCACCGATATCATCCAGCGCATGCTCGGACGCTGGGCCGGAGACGCCGAAGTGATCCCGACTTCAGGCCCGGCTCAGAGCTACAAGTGCGTCGTCACCTATCGCAACACCGGCAACGGCGGCGTCGCCCAGAACCTGCGCTGCAAGAGAGACGGCTACAGCCTCGAGGCGGCGACACTGCTCTCCATCGACGGCCAGCAGGTCACCGGCCAGTGGGAGGATCGCATCAACGCCGTCGGCGGCGACGTGCGCGGCACGGTCACTGCGGCCGGATTCGACGTCCATCTCGGCGGCAAATTCTTCGAGGCCAAGTTGCAGGTGGCCGGCTCCGGCTGCCAGCAGCAGGTCAAGCTGACACCGGTTCGCGCCGAGTACATCAAGGAGCTTTCCGCCAACCTCAAAAAGTGCTGAGGATGGCTCACGCGGCGTTCAGACGCCGCAGCTTCAGGTGACCGAGGGAGTTTGCCGCCACCTGTCAGACCTGACAAATCGTACCGCGTTCTTGTTGTTACCGTGCCGGCCCGCCAACACCGCGGCCGGCGCCGCCGCGTCAGGGGCGCGTTCTTGCCCTTGGCACATGGAATTCGGCCCGGCGCCTGTGTGGGCGCACGGCCGTGTGGAGGCCGGCTCGCCCAGTGCGAGCAGCCGAGGGAGAAGGAATTAAATCCATGCGTTCCAGAAAGCGGCGCATTGCCCGCTCCGCCGTGGTTTCCGGGCTGACGCTGGCGGTACCGGCGCTGCTGGCCACCAGCGGCGCCAGCGCCGGTGACGGCGATGCCATGATCGTAGCGCAGATGTTCCGGCCGCCGCAGGCACAGGGACAGCCGCCAGCGGCCCAGGGGCAGCCACAGGAAGAAAACAAGGGCGAGAACCGCCGTGGGAATCGTGGCGATGGCGCCGGTCGGGGTGGCGGCGAAGGTCGGGGCGGTGGCGAAGGCCGCGAAGGCCGTGGCGGCGGCCGTCCGATGAGATCGGAAGAGCGGCGTGTAGGGAAAGAGTGTAGATCTCGGTGGTCGC
>CALFEM010000045.1 GCA_937950105.1 uncultured Alphaproteobacteria bacterium
GGCGTCGACGGGCGCTCTGCGATCAGGGCGGTTTGGCCGGCGGCTACGCGCTGGCCCGCAACGGCCATGTGCGCGGTGACTTCCTCTACCGCGCATGGGCACCGCGAACGCAGGCGAAGTCGGACCTGATCCTCTACCTGCTGTTCTACTTTCCCGGCATCATCGCGCTGATCTACTCGGGCTGGGACTTCGCCAAGATGGCGTATCTTTTCAACGAGAGATCCTCGGCCAGCCCGGACGGACCGATCATCTGGCCGTTCAAGGCCATCGTCCCCGTGGTCGGCGTGCTCATGCTGCTGCAGGGCATGGTCGAAGTGGCGCGCTGCGTTCACTGCATCCGTGACGGGGAATGGCCTCAACGAGCGCACGACGTCGAGGAGCTGGAAAAGCTGATCCTCGAGGAAGCCGAGGCGAAGCGCCTCGCCGAGGAGGGCCGTTGATGCTGCCGATGTTCTCCAAGAAGCGCGCGCCGCTCACGCCCGTCCGCGCAGCCATCGGCGCCGCGCTGTTCCTGGCGCTGCTGTTGCCGCTGATGCTGATGCCGGGCGAAGCCGGCGCCGCGACCGGCCTCAAGGCCGTCATCGGGCCCTATATCTCGGATGCAGCGCTCGGCATCATCATGCTGGTGCTGTTCCTGTTCTTCCTCATGCTCGGCTTCCCGATCGCGTTCACGCTCATGGCGCTCGGCGTCATGTTCGGCTACTACGCGATGGGCGACGCCGTGTTCCAGCTGTTCGTGCAGCGCACCTACTCGGTGATGGCGAACGACGTTCTCATCTCGATCCCGCTGTTCCTGTTCATGGGCTATGTGATCGAGCGCGCCAACATTCTCGACCGGCTGTTCCGCTCGATCCAGCTCGCCGCCGGTTGGCTGCCTGGTTCGCTCGCCGTCGCGACGCTCCTCACCTGCGCGCTGTTCGCGACCGCCACCGGCATCGTCGGTGCCGTAGTCACGCTGATGGGCCTGCTCGCCTTCCCGGCCATGCTGCGGCACGGCTATGACACCAGGCTTGCTGCCGGTGTCGTCTGCGCGGGCGGCTGTCTCGGCATCCTCATTCCGCCGTCGGTGATGCTCATTCTCTACGGCGCAACGGCCGGCGTCTCGGTCGTCAAGCTCTATGCGGCGGCGTTCGTGCCGGGCCTCATGCTCGCCGGCATGTATATGCTGTACGTCATCGTCCGCGCCTGGCTGAACCCGGCGCTGGCACCGCCGCTGCCGAAAGAAGAACGCGACGTACCGCTCGGCACCGTACTGTGGGAGCTGGCGACGTCGTTCTTCCCCCTCGCCATTCTCATTGTCGGCGTCCTCGGCGCCATCATGTTCGGCCTCGCGACGCCGCAGGAGGCCGCCGCAGTCGGCGCGCTCGGCGCTATCGTGCTGGCCATGCTGTACCGAAGCTTCTCGTTCGAGAAGCTGAAGGAGAGCGCCTATCTGACGGCGCGCGCCTCGGCCATGGTGTGCTGGCTGTTCGTCGGCTCCGCCGTGTTCTCGGCGGTGTTCGCCTATCTCGGCGGCCAGAAGCTGGTCGAAGACTTCGTGCTCTGGATGAACCTGTCGCCGTTCTGGTTCCTCATCATGACGCAGGCGATCATCTTCGTGCTCGGCTGGCCGCTCGAGTGGACCGAGATCATCGTCATCTTCCTGCCGATCTTCCTGCCGCTGCTCGACGAGTTCTGTGTCGATCCGCTGTTCTTCGGCGTGCTCGTGGCCCTGAACCTGCAGACGTCGTTCCTGTCGCCACCCGTCGCCATGGCGCCGTTCTATCTGAAAGGCGTGGCGCCGAAGCACGTCTCGATCGACGAGATCTTCTCAGGCGTCATGCCGTTCCTCTACATCGTCGTGCTGTCGATGGTGCTGTTCTACGCCTTCCCGAAGATCGGCCTCGGCCTGCCCGAATATCTCTACGGCCACAAGTCGCCGAAGTGCGAGCCGGTGACCAAGAAGAGCGAGCTGGAACCGCTGGCGCCCATGTCGGTGTCGGCATCGGGCACCGTGACGAAGGCGGACGCGGGCGGCGCAACCAGCATTTGCCGCTGGCAGTCGAGCTACAAGCCGACATGACGGCGCTGGCTGATCTGACGGCGAGTGCCGCGGCGGAGATCATCCGCCGTGGCGAGGTGACGAGCGAGGCGCTGGTTTCAGCCTGTCTCGGGCGCATCGCGGAACGAGACGGAGAGATCGGCGCGTTCGCCGCGCTCGATACCGGCTATGCGCTGGAGCAGGCCCGCTCTGCCGACCGCGCGTCGGCCTCGTGTCATGCGACGGGTCCGCTGCACGGCGTGCCCATTGCCATCAAGGACGTCATCGACACGCGCGACTACCCGACCGAGAACGCCTGCGCCATCTTCGCCGGCCGCAGACCCGAGCATGATGCGTTCTGCGTCGCAGCGCTCAGGGCCGCCGGTGCCGTCATCATCGGCAAGACCGTCTCGACCGAGCTCGCGCTGCTCACCCCCTCGGCAGTGAACAACCCGGTTGCTTCCGGCCACACGCCCGGCGGCTCCTCGGCTGGCTCGGCCGCGGCGGTCGCCGCGCGCCTGGTGCCCGCAGCGCTTGGCACACAGACGGCCGGATCGGTGCTGCGCCCGGCATCCTACTGCGGCGTCGTCGGCTTCAAACCGACCCTCGGGCTCGTCTCGCGGCGCGGCGTGCTGATGCAATCGCACACGCTCGACACCGTCGGCGTCCTTGCCCGCTCGGTCGAGGACGCGGCCCTGATCGTCGATTGCATGGCGCAGTACGACGCGGACGACGACATCGGCGCGCCGCGCGCTCACCCGCAGCTTACGCGGGCCTTATCGATAGAACCGGCGGAAAAGCCGCGCTTCGCCTTGGTCAAGACACCGGCGTGGCCGCAGGCGACCGCCAGCCTGCACGCGGCCTATGAGCAGCTTGCCGACCGCCTCGGTGCATCCGTCGACGAGATCGAGATCGCCAGCCTGCCCGATGTCATCGAGTGGCAGCGCCTCGTGCAGCTCGCCGAGAACGCGGCCTACTACGGCCCGCTGCTCGATGCGCACCCGGCGCTGATCTCGAAGGGCTTGACCGAACGCCTGCAGCTCGGCGCGACGGTGCCCGTGCGCAAATATCTGGAAGCCATCGTCGCGCTGCCGGCCGCCTACGCCGCGGTCGCACGTGTGCTCGACCGCTATGACGCGATCCTGACGCCGGCCGCGCCCGGCGCGGCGCCGCGCCTCGAGGAAGGCATCACCGGTTCACCGATCTTCAACGGGCTGTGGACCTATCTCGGCATGCCGGCCATTTCGCTGCCGCTGCTCGAGGCGGAAGGTTTGCCACTCGGCGTGCAACTGATCGGCAAGCGCGGCGAGGATGGCAAGCTGCTGCGCACGGCGCGCTGGCTGGAACAGACTTTGCGGGCTGCCTGTTGATTGGCCCGTCGCCGATCCGAGCGCGAGTTCTCTCCCTCTCCCCATTGAAGGAATGGGGAGAGGGAACCGCGTCGTTCAGTTCAGCTTGAACGGCATGTCCTTGCCGGCGAAACGGGCATCGATGTTGTCGAGCGCTTCGAAGCCCATCTGGTTGCGCGCCTCGATCGCCGCCGAGCCGAGGTGCGGCAGCAGGAACGTGTTCGGCAGGTCGTAGTACGCCTCGTTGATCTTCGGCTCACCCGCGAAGACGTCGAGCCCGGCATACGACAGGCGGCCCGACTTCAGCGCCGCGATCATGTCCTCGTCATTGACGAGATCGCCGCGCGCCGTGTTCACCACCACCGCTCCATGCGGCATCTTCTCGATCACAGCCTTGTTGAAGAAGTAGCGCGTTTCCGGCGTCGACGGCGCATTGATGGAAAAGAACTGCGACACGGCGAGCAAGCTGTCGAGCGTCGGGTGGTAGACGGCACCCTTCTCGTCCTCGGGCTTCGCGCGCACGATGTCGTGGTAGTGGATCTCCATGTCGAAGCCGCGCGCACGCTGTGCCAGCGCGCGCCCGATCTTGCCAAAGCCGTAGATGCCGAGCTTCTTGTTGTCGAGGCGCTGGCCTACGAGTTGCAGCGGCGCCCAGCCCGGCCAGGCGCGGTTGCGGATCATGGCCTCGCCTTCGCCGGCACGGCGCGCGGCACCGAGCAGCAGCAGCATGGCGATCTCGGCGGTGGCGACGGTAACGCCGTGCGGCGCGTTGCCGACCTTGATGCCGCGCGCGGCGGCCGCCTGCAGATCGATGTGGTCGAAACCGATCGAGAACGTCGACAGGATCTTGATGTGTTCGGGGATGCGGTCGATCACCGCCTTCGGCATCTTGTCGGTGATGGTGATCATCAGCGCATCGACTCCGGCCGCCTTCTCGATGATCTCGTCGGCCGTCATCTGGTGATCATCCTCGTTCTGGACGACCTCGTAATCGCGGCGGGCGCGCGCCTCGGCCTCGGCCGGCAGCCGGCGGGTGATGAGCAGGCGTTTCTTCATTGTCGATGATCCTCCCGGTCTGTTCTTGCGACTTTCGTCGAGCCTCGCTTTGTGCCGCATGCAGCGAACCAAGACAAGTGGAACAGCCCGCGGCACGCCAGCCAACGAATTATTTACCGTAGCGCCGCTATCGTGGAACCGTCGCAGCAGCCTGCCCGACCGTGCGAGGCTGTGCGGACGCCATCAGCCGGGGCTTGCCATGATCATGCGATCGGTCGTCGTCGCACTCGCCGTTCTTGCGGCCGCGAAGGTCTGGACGCAGGACCACATCTACCGTTCCGCCACCGAGGAAGCGTTGCTGCACGCCTATCGGGCGAAGGCCGTCGACACGTGCCAGAAGGCGCCCGTGCCCGACTCGGTCGCGACGCGGACCGACTCGTCGCGGCGCGCCCTGTCCCAGGCCTGGAGCCGGCCCTCGTCGTTGCGGCTGGTGATCGGCAACAGCGACGTCGCGGTGAATGTCTGGGAGGTCGACAACGCCGACTGGGCGGCGCGTTTCAAGTCGACGCACATCGTGCTGGAGGCGGGCGAGCCGACGCCGTTCGCCCGCTGCCGGTATGACGTCATGCACGATCGCGCGGCCGTCAGCGTGCTCTGACCCGACGAACCGAAGCGCGCCTCAGCGGCGATGTCCTTCGAGCGAGATCTGCACCATGAACAGATGGTCGAGGCGGCCACCCGTCAATCGCGACAGCAGGGCCGTGCGTTCCGCAAACGGCGTCACCGGAGCGACGCGATCGACCGTGAAGCCCGCACGCTCGAACATCTCCGCGAACGTCGCCGGCGTGAACCAGCGCATGTGCGTGCGATCGAAGACACCCTGGTCGGCCTGCGGAAAGCGGCCCGCGAGCAACTCGCGCAGCACGCGCCAATTGGAGACGTTCGGCGAACTCGCGAGCACGAGACCGCCCGGCCGCACGTGGCGCGCAAGACGCGAAAGCGTCGTCCACGGATCGAGCAGATGTTCCAGCACTTCCGAGAGGATCAGCGCATCGAACTCGGCCGGCTGCCATGGAAACTCGATGCTCTCGACATCGCCGACGACGACCTCGCTCAACACCTTGCGGGCCTCGCTGGCCGCCCCTTCGAACAGCTCGACGCCGACGTAGCGCCCGGCGCGGCCATGCGCAAACGCCAGCGCGCCGGTCGCCCCGCTGCCACAGCCGACCTCGAGCACGCTGGCTGAGGCGTCGCGCGGCAGCCGCTGCACGAAATCATAGCGCGCGCCTTCGAAATAGCTGGCGCTCTTCTGCCGGTACGAGGAGGCGCCGCTCGAAACGGTCGGAATGGTATCGCTGGCCACGCGTTCCCCACCACTCGGAAACTACAACTTCATTTCCCACCCATTTACCGCC
>CALFEM010000046.1 GCA_937950105.1 uncultured Alphaproteobacteria bacterium
CCACCGAGATCTACACTCTTTCCCTACACGACGCTCTTCCGATCTGGCGGCATTGGCGCGCGCGAACGCTTCGGCGACATGGCGGGCGATCACCGCGTCGGATCGCAGCGCCTCGATCTCGCGCCGCTCGCGCTCGACCGGTACGTAGACTTCGCCCGAGCTGGTGCGGAAAATTCGGCCGGCGTAGCGGGCGAAGCGTTTGTCGGCGCGCATCTGACCCAGGGCATCGAGCCAACTCGACCGCGAGAAGGCGAGCGGATTGGCCGGTGCGGCGCGCGTCGCCACGACCGTCATGTCACCGGGCTCGCGCGCCTCGCCGGCCGGCTGGCCGAGCGCCAACATCAGCACGAGCGCAAGCTGCATCGGAATATCGAGAACCGCACTCACGACCACGATCCCGCAACGACACCATTCTCGTTACGAGCCTAAGTCTTCCGGGTTGATGCGCCGTTAATCCGTGTGCCGTTTTTGATGGCGCCGCTTCTTGATGGCGCCGCCGATTCACGCCGCGCGTGAAGGACGCGCGGCGATCGGGGCGCGGCGATCCGATCGACCGAGCCCTTCGCGAGGGCGTCAATCGGCAGCGCAAACCTAAGAGCGCCGCCGATTCACGTTCGCGCGGAAGGCGCACGAACGATCGGGGCGCGTTCTTGATGGCGCCGCCGATTCACGCCGCGCGTGAAGGACGCGCGGCGATCGGGGCGCGCTACTCCCTACTCCCTACTCCCTACTCCCTACTCCCTACTCCCTACTCCCTATTCCCTATTCCCTATTCCCTATTCCCTATTCCCTATTCCCTATTCCCTAAATCCTACTCCCACCTCGTCACGATCTTTGAGAGTTCCGGGCGCGGGCGATCATCGGGGCGCACGCTCGGCGTACCGATGTAGATGAAGCCTGCCACACGCTCGTGCTCGGCGAGGCCCAGCGCCGCCTTCACGCGCGGGCTGTAGGCGATCCACTCGGTGATCCAGCTGACGCCGTAGCCCATGGCATTGGCCGCGATCGAGAGGTTCATGGCGGCGGCGCCCGCCGACAGGATCTGCTCCCACTCCGGCGCGAATCCCTTCGGGTTGGCGGACGAGATCACCGCGACGACCAGCGGCGAGCGCAGGAAGCGCTTGCGCTCGCCGTCGAGCCGCAGCTCCGAAGGCTCCATCTTGTCCTCGGCCTTGCAGGCCTCCGCGATCACCTCGCCGAAGCGCCGGCGGGCATCACCCTCGAACACGATGAAGCGCCACGGCTCCAGCTTCTTGTGGTCGGGCACACGCGACGCAATGGTCAGCAACTCGTCGAGTTCGGCAGGCGACGGGCCGGGCTCCACCAGCATGTCGGGCTTGACCGAGCGGCGCTTCTTCAGGAGGTCGAGAACAGCCTTGCCGGCGGCCTTGTCCATGGGCGTGCCTCATCGTCTGGTTGGGAATCGCGCTTCTCGCTATAGCATGGGGGATGCCGTGACAATCGCGCCGCCGCCGGGCGGAGTGGCCGTGTCGCTGGAGAGGCTTCGATCATGCGCATGCCGAACCCGTTGCTCGCTGTCGCCGCCGTGGCCGCGTGCGTTGCGCTGGCGGTCTCACCGGCCATCGCGCAGGCGCCGGCGGCCACGGCGCAGGTCGTTTTCGTCGTCGATGGATCGGGCTCCATGTGGGGCGGGCTCGGCGGCGATGGAGTGGCCAAGATCGCCGGCGTGCGCCGCGTGCTCGAAGCGAACCTGCCGCAACTCGCTTCGAACCCGGTCGGCCTCGTCACCTTCGGCCCGGGTTGCCGCAGCAGCGAACTGGCGGCCCCGCCTGCGACGGGCACGGCCGAAACCGTGCTCACGGCGTTGGCGCGCTTCAACCCGCGCGGCAAGGGCCCGGTCGTCGCCGGTCTCGAAGCCGCAGCGCAAACCTTCGCGGCGGGCACGGGCGGCCACATCGTCCTGTTCCACGACGGCGTCGACAACTGCGGACAGAACGCCTGTGCGGCGGCGGACGCGCTGCGCAAGTCGCATCCTGGAGTCGCCGTGCACACCGTCTCGCTCGCTCTCGAGAAGGCCGAGCTGCAGGGCATGAGCTGCGTCGCGAAATCGACCGGCGGACGCTCCTTCGCCATCGCCGATCAGGCCGCGCTGGATATGGCGATGGCCAGCCTCGCCAACCTCGTCGCGCCAATGGGCGCCGGCCCCATGGCGGCCCCCGCATCGCCCCCGCAGTCGCCCGCGGCAGCACCCGCCGCCCCGAAGGGACCGCCGCGCCTCGTCGCCACCGCAACACTCGCCGCGGGCAAGCCGCCCGTATCGTCGCCCCTCGTCTGGCGCGTGCTCGACCCCGCCAACGGCAGCGTACTCGCCGAAGCAGTGGCGCCCTCACTCGCCGCCCCCCTGCGCCCCGGCAAGGCGCGTATCGAGGTGTTGGCCGGCAAGCATGGCGTCACCCGCGAGGTCGACGTTGCCGAGACCGGCGACACGCTGGCGGAAATCACGCTCGATGCGGGGCTGGTGCGCATCGAGACGGGCGCGCGCAAGCTCGCCAACGAGGCCGAAGAACCGCTCATCCGCCTCGACCGGCTGGCCGACATCGCGGCGGCCGGCGCGGCGGAAGCCAGCAGCCCGACGTCAGCGGGCGGCGCTGTACCAGCCCCGCGCGGCAAAGTGTCGACGCCCCTGTGGATCGCACGCGGCACCGCGGCGGAGGCGATCCTGCCGCCGGGCTCCTATCGCGCGGTGGCGGAGTTCGGTTTGGCGCAGGCCCGCGCCAACATCGACGTGACCGCCGGCAGCGAGGCCAGCGTACAACTCGCGCTGGAAGCGGGACGGCTCGAGCTGACCACGACCGGCAAGGCGGCGGGCGCGGCATCCTACACCATCACCGTCGACGATCCCTCGCTCCCCGGCGGCCAGCGCGTGATCGCCCGCTCCGCACATCCGGCCGCCTCGTTCATCCTGAGCACCGGCAGCTATGCGGTGACGGCCACCATCGACCGCAGCGAGACACGCCGCGTCGTCGCCGTGCGCCAGGGCGAGGTGACGCGCGAAGCGTTCGGTGACGACGTCGGGCAGCTGACGCTTGCCGCAACCCAAAACGGCAAGCCCACCGACCGCCTGTCGATCGTCGTCACGCCGCTGGCAACACCGGGCGACGCCGGCATTGCTGCGATTTCCGGTCGCCCGCTGGCCCTGCCGGCAGGTCGTCATCGGGTGACGCTGCGTCAGCACGCTGGCGGCCCATCGCTCAGCCGCGAGGTCGTGATCACCACGGGCCAGGAGCAGCGCCTCGCCCTCGATCTCGCCAGCGCCGAGTTGAGCGTCAACGCGCGGGCGGGAAACGGGCACGGCGGCGCCTGCGCGTTGCGGAGCGACGACGGCACGACCGTATGGCGCAGCGTCGAACTGGATGGTCGCGCCCTGCTCTCTCCCGGCCGCTACGCGCTGTCATGCACGTCCGGCAGCGGAAGCCGCGAGAAGTCCGTAACCCTGACGGCGGGCGCCCGCGTCGCCGTCGATGCGTTTGCGCCGTGATCGCGGGGATCGTCCCGCCCCCGTGTCGCCTCATGCGCGTCGCGCAGTGGTGGCGCAGCGCCGGCGGACGCGGACACGCTATCGTCACAGTTGCGGGCTTCGAGTGGCCCTGAACATGGATATTCGCCTTGGTGCGGCAACCGCCGTGCAGGAGCCCCGTTCGATGCGCCAGCGACCGCACCGCCTGATCGATCTCATCGCCTGCGCTCTTGCGGGACTCGGTGCCGCGTCGGCATGCGCGACCCTGGCGCACGCGCAACAGCCCCCTCCGGCCATCGCGCCTGGCTGGAGCATCGACCTCAACGCCGTCGCACCTCCGGTCGCGTCACCGCAATCCGGCGACGCCATGGCCGCCCCCGGCGCGCACAGCACGACCGTGGTCAAGCAGAAGCCGAAGGACGCCGCACCCGTGGCCGACGGCAGCTCGCAGGTCCGTCTCGTCGCGCTGCTGACCGCGGACGGCCAACGCATCGACAACGATCTCGTCTGGCGGATTTACGAGGAGACCCAGAAGCCGGGATCCGCCGGCAAGCTGGTGGCGACGCATCGCGAGGCTTCTCCGGTGCTGCGCCTGGCGCCCGGCAGCTACATCGTCAACGCCGCTTTCGGGCGGGCGCACATCACGCGCAAGATCACCGTCGGCAGCGGCGTCGAGACGAGCGAGCCGTTCGTGCTCAACGCCGGCGGATTGCGCGTGCAGGTGGCCGCCGATCCTGCCGCCAAGCTCGACGTCTCCAAGGCCGTCTACGACGTGCAGACCGACGAGCGCGACCAATCCGGCAATCGCGCGCTGGTGCTGAGCAAGGTCAAGCCCGGCATCGTGCTGCGCCTCAACTCCGGCATCTATCACGTCGTCTCGACCTACGGCGATGCCAATGCGGTGGTCGAATCCGACGTGACGGTGGAGGCCGGCAAGCTCACCGAGATGACCATCACGCACAAGCCGGCCCGCGTGACGCTGAAGCTCGTGCAGCGGCAGGGCGGCGAGGCGCTGCCGGATACCGAATGGACGCTGCTGACGCAGGACGGACGCACGGTGAAGGAGAGCGTCGGCGCGCTGCCGACGCATTTCGTCGCCGCCGGCAGCTATATGGCCGTCGCCAAATCGCAAGGCAGCGTCTTCAAACGCGAGTTCGCCGTGAAGGAGAACGAGGTCGCGCAGATCGAACTGTTGCGCGACTAGAGCGCTATCCGATCAGACGGAACCGCCTTGCGGTTCACTGATCGGATGGAAGCGCTCCAGCTTCAGGCTGCCAGAGCATCTTTATCCGACCGCTGAATCGCCGAAGGCGATTCCGTGCGATCGGATGATGCTCTAGAGTGTCACCCGATCAGCAGCGATCTCGTGACGGCCCGCTGATCGGAGGCCTCCAAGAGGCTATCGCTTCAGAAGCGCGGACCGCCGTAGTCGCGATACGAGTGGCACAGATCAGAAACGCGCGTGTCGTGACCGATGTGCAGGCAAACCTGCTGCTTGACGCTCGGATTGTTGCGCACGGCCTCGTTGGTGACGCGTGTGCCATAGCTGCGCGCCACGGAGGCCAGATAATTGTCGCCACAATAGGGGGTGGCGATGTAGTTGCCGCCGACGCGCTGATAGGGACCACGGCATTCGATGGCCGCGGCGGGCACTGACGCCGTCAGCACCGCAGCCAGCGACCCGAGCACGAGAGCGAGCGTTTCGCGCTTCCGGCGGATCATAGGAGCCTCCTCAGTCATTCGCGGGCTGCGACCAGGCGCATCTTGACGGCGCGCGGCGCCTTTGCCCAACTCCGGTCCGATCATAGACCCGCCGAACCGGCCGACAATCGATATTCAGATTGGGCTCGCCACTGCGGATCGCAAGGGGAATGCCATGCTGGTTGCGTATGAGGTGCACTCCGGACACCTCGCCTCGAGTACCGGGCTCGACAAACTGCCCGCGAAACCGGTGTGGATCGATCTGGCGTTCCCGACTCCGGACGAGGACGCGGCGATCGAGAAGCTGCTCGGGATCGACATCCCGACCCGCGCCGAGATGCGTGAGATCGAGGTATCGAACCGCCTCTACACCGAGCAGGGTGCCGTCTTCATGACGGCACTGGTCGGCCATAGCATCGACAGCGGCGCGCCGCAGTTCACGTCCATGACGTTCATCCTCGCCCGCTCCGCTCTGGTCACCGTGCGCTACGCAGAGCCGAAGTCGTTTCCCCTGTTCGTCAGCCGTGCCGAAAAAGGCGAGGCGCCGGTGGGCACCCCGGTGACGATCCTCGCCGGGCTGCTCGAGACCATGGTGCAGCGGAAAGCCGATCTCATCGAAAGCATTCAGGACGAGGTCAACCGGATCGGCTCGGTCATATTCGAGATCAAGGGCGGCCAGCAGACGCGATCGAAGCGCCTCGACGTGGCACTGCGCACCATCGGCCGCCTCGGCGAGCAGGCCTCGCGCTCGGAGGAAAGTGCCAACTCGATGGACCGCCTGCTGATCTACCTGCTGCAGGCGATGAACACGCGCAAAGACCCTGACGAGGACATCCAGCGCGTCGAAGTGGTCCGCCGTGACATCAGCTCGTTGCTGGATCAGCTCAACTACCTGTCCGAACGCCTGACGTTCCTGCTGCAGGCCGTGCTCGGCATGATTTCCATCGAGCAGAACCAGATCATCAAGCTGTTCTCGGTCATGGCCGTGCTGCTGATGCCGCCGACCCTCGTCGCCTCGATCTACGGCATGAACTTCAAGCACATGCCGGAAATCGACTGGGTCTTCGGCTATCCGCTGGCGCTCATCGCCATGCTGATCCTGGCCATGATTCCCTATGCCATCTTCAAGCGGCGCGGCTGGCTGTGACCTGCCGCGCCTCTTGCTGCGCGCTTCGCTCAGACCTGCGCGAGAAGCAGCGCCAGCACCGCGGACGCCGCCAGCGTCAAGGCCAGCGAGCGATGCCAGACGAGCAGCATCAGCGCGGCAACCGCAGTCAACGCGAGTGTGCGCACATCGAGTGAGGTGATGTCCGGCAGCGACATGCGCACGGGACCGGCGTTCACCGGCACCAGCCGCGCGAACAGCACATGCAGGGCGAACCACACCGTGAGGTTCAGGATAACGCCCACTACTGCCGCTGTCACACCGGCAAGCGCCGCGCGCAGCCGTGGCATGGCGCCGAGCCGTTCGATGTAGGGCGCACCGGCGAAGATCCACAGGAAGCATGGTGCGAACGTCGCCCACAGCGTGACGACCGCGCCCGCCACGGCCATCCACGCATCGACGCCACCGCCAGCGCGCCCGGCGGCGAGCGCGCCGACGAGTTCCGTCACCAGGATCAGCGGACCCGGCGTCGTCTCCGCGAGACCCAGCGCATCCAGCATCTCGCCCGCCGTCAGCCATCCGAAGCGCTGCACCACCTCCTGCGCCATGTAGGCGAGCACGGCATAGGCGCCGCCGAACGTGACGACCGCCAGCTACGAGAAGAACCAGGCGAGTTGCGAGAGCACGTGGCCGCTGCCGAGCGCTACGGTGATCGCTATGAGCGGCACCAGCCAGATCGCCGACCAGAGCAGAACCGTGCGCAGCGTCGCACCCATAGCCACGGGGGCGGTGACGGGTAGCGCAACTTTTGCGCCCGCGCCCCCAGGATCGGCATGCGCGGCATAGCCGATAAGCCCCGCTGCGGCGATCACCAGCGGAAACGGCACCGAGAACACGAACAGCGCTACGAAAGCTGCCGCCGCGATCGCCCAATCGAGCCGTCCCTTCAAGGCCCGCCTGGAAACCCGCAGCAGCGCTTCGACGACGATGACGACGACCGCCGCCTTGACGCCCGTGAACAGCGTAGCGACCAGCGGCGTGGCGCCGTACCAGAGGTAGAGCAGCGCGAGCAGCAGGATCAGTGCCGCGCCGGGCAGCACGAACAGCAGCCCCGCCATCAGCCCGCCGGCCACGCCGTGCAGGCGCCAGCCGGCATAGGTCGCGAGTTGCATCGCCTCGGGGCCGGGCAGCAGCATGCAGAAGTTGAGCGCGGTGAGGTATTGCCGCTCGCCGAGCCACTTCTTCTCGTCGACCAGCACGCGATGCATGAGCGCGATCTGCCCGGCCGGACCGCCGAACGACAGAAAGCCGATTCTGGCGAACGCAGCGAAAGCCTCGGCGAACGGCGGTACCGGTGCCACGGCGTCACCTGAAGCCTGATCCATCGGCGTGTCGGGTTTACCGCTCATCGTCCTTTCCCTCCCGAGACGCCGGCCCTGCGCGTCATCTCGCGGACGCACCCTCTAGCACGCTCCCGTGACGGGGCGTGACAGGCGCGCGGAAGGATCGAAGGGGCGGCGGACCGAAGAGGCCCGAACGGCAAGGCGACGTCCATGCGGAGGCTCCAATAGTCGTGGAGCCGACACTTGGGCGCAGCCGCCTGAAGGGGCGGTCGAGCAAGCCCCGGCGCGATACCTACCTGCTTCGCGATCAACTCACAACCGATGCAGCCGTTTGCCCTCTCTACAAGGCGGGCGGCCGGACATATATTCGCGCCCACGCATCCGCCCGTCAGGAGAACATCGCCCCATGAACATCGACCGCATCGTTTTCGCCTTCGCCGGTATCGTCATTCTCGCCGGCACGGCGCTCGGCTTCTTCGTCCATCCGTACTGGCTGGCTGTGCCGACGTTCGTCGGCCTCAACCTGCTGCAATCGGCCTTCACCGGCTTCTGCCCGCTGGCCCTGATCCTGAAGGCGATGGGTTTCAAGTCCGGCTGCGCCTTCTCCTGATCTGAGCGCGTCCAGCTATCGCACTGCACAACGTCGGCCCGGAAGCATCAGTGCTCCGGGCCGGTCTTTACGTGAGGAAACACCGTTCAAGTTGCCGTGCCACGGCCATATTTTTGCGGCGTGCGGTCGCAGGACTTCACAATATTCCGATTTTTGGCGTGGAGTTTCAACGCCTCGGCCGCGCGTGTAAACGCATGCTGCTAATTCGTGCGTTGACGCTCGCACGCCCCTGATGCTCAGTCCCCCGCGCCAGAGCTCAAGTTAATTACATCCGGCGGCTGAACAAGTTCTGGGGTTCGGCTGCAGCTCATCCTTCGGGGCGGATTTCAGGCCGAGCAAGCCTTTCAGGTCGGGCCGTTGTCTTGCCACTCCCCTGGTCACCGGCGTCGGGTATGCGCCGGAGCCGGACGTTGGATGCATGCTGCGGCACCGCCTTTGGAAAGGAGTGTTTCATGCGCACGTTCTTCATGGCAGCGCTCGCTGTCCTGACCCTCGGCTTCGTCTCCGCAGCACCCGCCAGCGCCGCTGGCTGGAAGTGTGAGGGCGGCTGGGTCGCCTGCGGCGGTGACGCCCCGCGCGCCTACTCGAAGAAGTCGAAGAGCGCGGCCAAGTCGTCCTCGCGCAAGTATGCCAAGGCCAAGAGCCGCAAGTACGCCAGCGCCCCGCGCAAGGCGAAGTCCTACTCGTCGTCCTACTCGGGCGGTACCTCGGGCGGCCTCGCCTCGTACTACTGGCAACCCCAGCGCGTCGCTTCCGGCGGCTGGTTCAACCCGAACGCCATGACCGCCGCGCACAAGACGCTGCCGTTCGGCACCAAGGTCCGCGTCACCAACAACCACAACGGCCGCTCGGTCGTCGTCACGATCAACGACCGTGGCCCCTACATCAAGGGGCGCGTCATCGACCTGTCGAGCGCCGCCGCCGGCGTCATCGGCATGAAGGGCGCTGGCGTCGTGCCGATCAGCATGTCCGTGCTCGGCCGCTGAGCCGCGACCCATCACGCTGCGAATGAAAGGCAGTGGCCACGCGCCGCTGCCTTTCTTGTTTGCGGGAGCGAATCACGGCCTCGGCGGCAAAGGCCGCCTCGACCGATCGCACCCGCGCTTGTTCGCGGGAGCGATTCACGACCTCGGCGGCAAGCGCCGCCTCGACCGATCGCACCCGGGTTTCGCGGGAGCGATTCACGCCCTCGACGCCAAGCGGCGTCTCGACCGATCGCACCCGGGTTTCGCGGGAGCGATTCACGCCCTCGACGGCAAGCGCCGCCTCGACCGATCGCACCCTCCCCAACTGTCATCCCGGTGCTTGTCACCGGGATCCAGCCATCGGCAATCTCGTCGCCTGTGGCTCACAGGATCCCGGCAATAAATGCCGGGATGACATCGGTGTGCGGGGCGATCGTTCCTTCCGATCGCGCCCGGTGTTTGCCTTGCTGCGATATTTTCCGGTAAGTTCCGGCAAGACGGGCATACTCCCGCCAGCCCACCCGCCTCAGCCGGACCCCCCATGCCGCCACCCGTTTCCCCGCGCGATCGCGACCGCGACCTCGCCATTGCCGACATCCGCAAGGCGATGGTCGAGAAGAAGCTGACGCAGGCGGAAC
>CALFEM010000047.1 GCA_937950105.1 uncultured Alphaproteobacteria bacterium
GAACCGGCGCTGGGCTGGAACGGCTGCTGGCTGGCGCTGGGCGCCATCGCCGGCATCGACAATCATTCGATCGCGGACGCGATCCGCGCCACCGGGCACCCGAGCGTGCTGGTCATCGACAGCCCGACCGAGCTGATCGGACTCGTCGGCCGCTACGGCCACGCTGACGATATGATCGTCTTCCTCGGCGCCGGCACCTCGACCGAATGGGCACACGCGCTTCCCGGCTGGCTCGCCGAGCAGCCGCGCCTCGCGGGAGAATGAGCGACGTGACCGCGACCTCTCTCGCCGACGAATTGAAACTGCAATTGCCCGAGCTGCGCGGCCGCCTGTCGGCTGGCACCAGGCTCGCCGACATCACGTGGTTCCGCGTCGGCGGCCCTGCCGAGGTGCTGTTCACTCCCGCCGACGAAGCCGACCTCGCGTACTTCCTCAGGAACGTGGCCGCAGAGCTGCCGGTGTTCGTCATCGGCCTCGGATCGAACCTGCTGGTGCGCGACGGCGGCGTGCCGGGCGTCGTCATCCGCCTCGGCAAGGGCTTCGGCGAAACCAGGGTCGAGCCGGGCCATCGTATCCGCACCGGCACCGCGGTGCCGGACGTGAAGCTCGCGCGCGCGGCGGCCGATGCCGGCATCGACGGGCTCGCTTTCTATCGCGGCATTCCGGGCTCGATCGGCGGCGCGCTGCGCATGAACGCGGGCGCGCACGGCACCGAGACCAAGGATGTACTGGTGTCGGTGCGCGCGGTCGATCGCGCCGGCACCATCCACGAGTTGAGCCTCGCCGACATGGGCTACACCTATCGTCATTGCGGCGTGCCGGAGGACTGGATCTTCACCGAGGCGCTGTACCAGGGCCGCCCCGGCGAACCGGTCGAAATCCAGGCGAAAATGGCCGAGGTCGCCGACTACCGCGAGAAGAACCAGCCGATCAAGGAGCGCACCGGCGGCTCGACCTTCAAGAACCCGCCCGGCCACTCGTCTTGGAAGCTGATCGACGCAGCGGGCCTACGCGGCTATCGCGTCGGCGGCGCGCATGTCTCGAACATGCACTGCAACTTTCTCATCAACGACGCCAACGCCACCGCCGAAGACATCGAGCGGTTAGGCGAAACCGTGCGTGCGCGGGTGAAGGCGGCGAGCGGCATCACGCTCAACTGGGAGATCATCCGGCTCGGCGTGCCGCTGGTGGGCCACGCGGTCGGCGAGGCGTTGGCCGAGGTCGCGCCGGCGGCGGGTTGAAGCCTGCGCTATCGCGGGCTGCGATCCACGCAGCGTTTGGCGCGGTCCATGATCTCGGCTGGTGGGCGCGTGTCGATCAGCTTCGCGCGAACGGACTTCACCTCTGCGAACGCTTCGGGTTCTTTCAGTTTCTTGGGAATGGCGTAGGCGTTGAGGTAGAGCATCGAACGCCCCAATGCCTGTTTCCCCAGCACAGGGTCATTTTCGGCTTTGCCGGTCCGGACGAGTTCGCTCGCCGCGCTGATCAGCGCCGCGCACTGCAGGTTGGCATCGACACCGTCTCCTTCGGAAGGGCCACAGGCCGTCAAAGCGAGGCAAGAGATTGCGCCGGCAATCATCGGCGAAAGTTTCATCGTGTCCCTCCCTCATCCAGCATCGGCAAACCTCCCAAGATTCGCTTGCGATCTCGTAAACCGCGTCGATGCGTGTGCGCGAGCGAGCGAGAGGTTGGTTCCTTGACGATAGCGGGCGGCCGTGTCCGTCTGTGGGGTAGTTCCCGGCACGAGGATCGGCTGGATCGGAGGGGGACAATGCTCTTTTTCGTGTTCGTCGCTGCGGCCGTGACTCTGTACTTCCTGATCAAGGCTTCGAAGCAGCCGCGTGCCGGCCTGTTCGTGGCGGCGGCGGCCTGGTTGCTGTACGCAGTCTACGAATACCAGATGACCAACGGCGTGCTGTGCGACGGCACGTGCAACATCCGTGTGGACCTCTTGCTGGTGTGGCCGCTGCTGGGGCTGGCGACGCTGTTCTGCATCTATGGTCCGGGCGAGTGGTCTCCCCTCGCCAAGGTCTTCGGCGCGGTGAGCGCGCTGCTTCTCGCGGCGATAGCCGCGGTGTCTCTGTACATGGTGCTGATCGAAGCTCCGGCCGCCGAGCGGGCACGTGCCGACAAATGCGCTGCTCAGGGCCAGAGCGGCCCGGAGTGTCGGCCTGCGGCTGCGGCTTCGACCGGGGTCGGGACCAAGTAACCCCTTCGATCGTGAGTGCAAGTTCCCGTATCCCGCTCGCGCTTCCCGGCTTGCTGCGTTATTGAGCGCTCCGAACAAACACTCGCCCGAGGGGATCACACCGCATGTCAACGCCGCAACTTGGTCCCGCCCCCGCCCGCACCCGCAATCACGTCGCCGTGCTCTATGGCGGGCTCTCTGCCGAGCGCGAGGTGTCGCTTCGTTCAGGCGCGGCGGTTGCCAAGGCGCTGGAGGGCGAGGGCTACAACGTCACGCTGATCGACGTGGCGCGCGATCTGCCCGCGCGGCTGATGCAACTCAAGCCCGATGTCTGCCTCAACGCGCTTCACGGCAAGCACGGCGAGGACGGCGAGGTGCAGGGCATCCTCGAGTTCCTCGAAATCCCATACACGCATTCGGGCGTGCTGGCGTCCGCGCTCGCCATGCACAAGGAGCGCGCCAAGGCGGTGATGAAGGCGGCCGGCGTTACGGTCGCGGAAGCGCATCTCGTCACGAGGCGCGAAGCCGCGAGCCGCCACGTCATGGCGCCGCCTTACGTGGTGAAGCCGGTGGACGAAGGTTCCAGCGTCGGCGTCGTCATCGTGCGGCCCGGTGCCAATGCACCCGGAGCGGCGGTGCTCGACAACGCCGACGCGGACGCGATCGTGATGGTCGAGCGTTGCGTGGCGGGGCGCGAACTCACCTGTGGCGTCATCGGCGACTTCGTCACCGACATCATCGAAATCGTGCCGCGCGACGACCTGCCCTACTACGACTTCACCGCCAAATACGCGCCCGGCGGATCGCGCCACGAGCTTCCGGCGAAAATTTCACCGGATGTTTACCAGAATATACGGAGATTAACCCTGCTGGCGCATCGCGCGCTCGGCTGCCGTGGCGTGAGCAGAGCGGACTTCCGCTTCGACGATACCCCCGGCGGCACGGGCGAGCTGGTGTGCCTCGAGGTCAATACGCAGCCCGGCATGACGGCGACGTCGCTGGTGCCGGAGCTTGCAGGGCACGCCGGCTGGTCGTTCGGCGAGCTGGTGCGCTGGATGGTCGAGGACGCGAGTTGCAACAGGTAGGCGAAGGCCGGAACGGGATGTGGCGGGCGCACGAGGCGCCGGCGCCCCGCACCGGCACGCCGACGTCTTCGTTGCCCCCACCACCGCCGCCGCTGCCACCGCTCGATCCGATGCCTATGCAGGCCGCCCGGTCGGGTTCGGCACCCGCACCGACGGCTGCCGAGACGATCCGGCTCGAAATCCCCCGCGCCGAGGTCCGTCCGGCATCGTCGCGTGCGGCACGCCGCGCCGCCGCATCGCGCTCGCGCTGGCTGGTCGCCGGCAGTGCGGCACTGGCCGGCACCATCGTCTTCGCCGTGCTGACCAACGGCGGCGACAACGCGCGCAGCGTCGAGATGCTGTTGCCGTCGCTCGATGCCGCCGCGCAGTGGGCCGGCCTCGGCCTCGATCAGGTCTCGATACTCGGGCATCGCTTCACGCCCGACGGCGACATCTTCGACGCCCTCGCGCTCGACCGCGAACGCAGCCTCGTCGGTTTCGACGGCGAGGCCGCCAAGGCGCGCATCGAAAAGCTGCCGTGGGTGCTCTCTGCCGACCTGACGCGTGAATATCCGGGCCGTCTCGACATCCGCATCACCGAGCGCACGGCCTTCGCGGTCTGGCGGCTCGGGGACCGCGAAACGCTCATCGACCAGAGCGGGCGCGTGCTGCAGGCGGTGCCGCCGGGCAGCGTCACGAATCTGCCGCGCGTCGCCGGTGAAACCGCCGACCGCGAGGCGGGCACGCTGCTGGCGCTCGTCGGACGCACGCCGGTCCTGGCGCAGTCGCTGACGCTCGGCGAGCGGGTCGGCGGGCGGCGCTGGTCGCTGCATCTCGCCGACGGCTCGCGCATCGAACTGCCGAGCGAAGGCGAAGCGCTGGCGCTCGACGACCTGATCGCCAATCGCGGCCTCGACAACATCCTCGCGCGCGGGCCGCATATCATCGATCTTCGGGCCAAGGGCCGTGTCGCCGTGCGCCCGCTGCCGCACGACGAGCGCGCCAACCGCGTCTCGAACCTGGCGGCGCCCCTGCCTCTGCACGTCGGCGGGGTGGCGCCATGATCATCCCCTCGCGCACGAGTGCACCGCGCATCCTCGGCCTGCTCGACATCGGCACCTCCAAGGTCGCCTGCCTGATCGTCGCACTGGATCCCCGCGGGCCGTCGATCCTGCCCGGCATGCGCACACCGTTCCGCGTGCTCGGCATCGGCCACCAGCGTTCGCGCGGGCTCAAGGCCGGTGTCATCACCGATCTCGAAGAGGCCGAGGTGGCGGTGCGCGCCGCCGTCGATCAGGCCGAACAGATGGCCGGCGTCACGCTGGGGGAGGTCTACGTCTCGGTCGCCTGCGGGCGGCTGCGCTCGGAAGTGTTCGCCGCCAATGCCGATGTCGCAACGGGCGTGGTCGGCGACGAGGACGTGGCGCGCGTGCTCGAGGGTGGGCGCGCCTACGCCGAGCGCGACGGCCGCATGCTCGTGCACATGAACCGCATCGCCATCCGGCTCGACGGGGCGCCGGGCGGCGGCGATCCGCGCGGGCTCGCGGCACACCGCCTGACCGCCGATCTGCACGCCGTCACCGCCGACGATGCGCCGGTGCGCAACCTGCTGCTGCTGGTGGAGCGCTGCCATCTCGATGTCGCCGGCCTCGTCGTCGCGCCCTACGCCAGCGCGCTCGCCGCCACCAGCGTGGAAGAACGCCGCCTCGGCGTCACCGTGCTCGACATCGGCAGCGGCACCACATCGGTCGCCATCTTCGCCGACGGCGCCTTCATCGACGCCGAGACCATACCGGTGGGCGGCGGCCACATGACCTTCGATATCGCGCGGGGGTTGCAGGCGCCACTTGCGGATGCCGAGCGAATCAAGGCCCTGTATGGGACACTGGTTCCGGCTCCGTCGGACGAGCACGAGTCGTTTTCCTATCCGCTCGCCGGCGAGGCGGACGGTACGCTGCATCAGTCGACGAAGGCGCGGCTTGCCGAAATCCTGCGCCCCCGCGTCTCCGGGCTGATCGGTCTGGTGCGAGAGCGGCTGGATGCCAGCGGCATGGCCGATTTCGCCGGTGACCGGGTGGTGCTGACAGGTGGCGCCAGCCAGGTGATCGGGCTCGGCGAGCATGTCGCCAACCTGCTTGGCCGTCGCGTGCGTGTTTCAGGGCCGGATGCGGCTTCGGCACTGCCGTCGGGTCTCATGGCGCCGTCGTTCGCGACCGTGATCGGTCTCGTCGCGGCGGCGGCTGCGGGTGAAGGGTTGGTGGCGGCGCATCGTGACCGTGCCCGTCTCGCGCAGAGCTACCTCGGCCGCGTCGGGCAGTGGTTGCGCTACGGGTTGGAGTAGGGGGGGCGGGGCGGTGAAGACCGTGTCGCCCCGCGTTTGCCGTCCAGTCAGAGTCGGTTCAGTCAGCAATGCGTGCGGTTGCCGCCCGCGGCCCGGAGACGTCCGGCGATGCGGACAACATAGCGGTTGGCGAACGTGCGGGTGCCGGGTGCGCCCGGCCGGCCTCGGAGAGCGCGAGACCATCATGAGCATCAATCTGCATCTGCCGACGCTCACCGATCTGAGGCCACGCCTGACCGTGATCGGCGTCGGCGGCGCCGGCTGCAATGCCGTCAACAACATGATCGCGGCGGGCCTCACGGGCGTCGAGTTCGTGGTCGCCAACACCGATGCGCAGGCCCTTGCGGCTTCGAGCGCGGAGCATCGCCTGCAACTCGGCGTGAACCTGACCGAAGGCCTCGGCGCCGGATCCAAGCCGGAGATCGGCGAGGCGGCGGCCGAAGAAGCGATCGAGGAGATTCGCGCGCAGGTTTCAGGCTCGCACATGCTGTTCATCGCCGCCGGTATGGGCGGCGGCACCGGCACCGGCGCCTGCGCGGTCATCGCCCGCACCGCGCGCGAGATGGGCATTCTGACGGTCGGTGTCGTCACCAAGCCGTTCATGTTCGAGGGCTCGCGCCGCCAGCGCACGGCAGACGCCGGCATCGCCGAGCTCCGCAAGCACGTCGATACGCTGATCGTCATCCCGAACCAGAACCTGTTCCGCATCGCCAACGAGAAGACGACGTTCGCCGAGGCCTTCGTGCTGGCCGATCAGGTGCTCTATTCGGGCGTCGCCTGCATCGTCGACCTGATCCTCAAGGATGGCCTCATCAATCTCGACTTCGCCGACGTGCGCACGGTGCTGAGCGGCATGGGCACGGCGATGATGGGCACGGGCGAGGCCTCCGGTGAACGCCGCGCCATGATGGCTGCGGAAGAGGCCATCTCCAATCCGTTGCTCGACGACGTGACGCTGAAGGGCGCGCGCGGGTTGCTGCTGTCGATCACCGGCAGCCACGACATGACGCTGTACGAGGTCGACGAGGCGGCGAGCCGCGTGCGCCAGGAAGTCGACGCGGAAGCCAACATCATCGTCGGCGCCACCTTCGACGACAGCCTCGGTGACGCCATCCGCGTGTCGATCGTGGCCTCGGGTATGAGCCGCGCCGACGAGGCCGCTCAGCGCACCGCGCCGCCCGTGGACGCGGGCGCCTACGCGCCCTTCCAGGCTGCTGCTGCCGCACCGGCCGAAGCGCGTACCGCTGCCGATGCCGGCTCGTTCGAGAACCGCCTCTCGGCCGCCATTCCGGCCCCCGCCGACAGTGCCGGTGCGGCCGCTCCCGCGCCGGCTGGCTACGCCGCCGAGTCGGCTCCGGTCCGCCAGCCGCGCCGCGAGACATGGTCGGCGCCCGGCAACGTCACCATCGAGGCTGGCTATCACCAGCCGGCGGCGGCGCACGCGCCCCCGCCGCCGCCGTTGCCGCAGGCCGGTGTGGGCTACGGCCAGGAACCGCTGCGGCCGGCGCCCTCGCAGGAGGGGTTCCGCGCACAACCCCCGGTCGACGTGCGGCGCCCGCTCCGTCGTATGCCGGAAGTTGAAGATTTTCCCGTCGTCGGGCAACGCGATTACTACGCCAAGGTGGGCGGGGATGCAGGGCAGCCGAACCCGGGTGTGGGACCTGCGCAACAGTCGCGCCCGGCGGAGCGGCGCAAACCGGGCCTGTTCGAGCGAATCGCTGGCATGGGCCGCAAGGCAGATGATTCGCACGTCGATCCGCACACGTCTCATGCTGCTGCGCCGGCGCGCGGCGGCTCTTCCACCGCTTCTCCCCGGTCGGCGCCGCCGCAAGCGCCCACCGACGGGCGCGGAAACAACTTTGGCAATGCGGATGAATCCGTTGAATTGCCGATGTTTTTCAATAAAAAGCGAAAGTAGTCGTAAACCACACGAGCGCATTTCGTGCGTGCCGGCGAACATGAGTTTCACTGGTAACACTATGTAAGAAAGCGTGATTTGTATCGCCACTCCGGCGCAGCTATCGTTCTCTCCGTTAACGACGACGACAAGTATTCCAATGCCTTACGTGTCCTGATTGGGACACGTGTTGCAGGAAAGCAGCGGTCAGGGGCTGGCGCTGCGGGAATGCCGAATACGTCGACGGGGGTAGCGCGAGCGCCTGGTGGGGCCGGGTCTGATCGCGCTAGGGACATCGAGGGACGGCTACATGTCGAATCGCTTCATCGGCGCACGACAGACCACGGTTGCTCGCGAAATCGAGCTTGTAGGCACGGGGGTGCACAGCGGAGCGCCAGTCTCAGTCATCCTGCATCCGGCAGAGGCCGATACTGGGCTCCGCTTTGTGGTCACCCACAACACGAGATTGGTCGCTGACATCGCCGCCGATGTCCGCAACGTCAAGAACCTCACCCTCTGTACGGTCATCGGCGACGACTCCGGCGTCACCGTCTCCACCGTAGAGCACCTGCTCGCCGCGCTGCGCGGTCTCGGTATCGACAACTGCTTCATCGAGATCGACAGCAAGGAAGTCCCGATCATGGACGGCAGCTCGGCGCCGTTCGTCGAGGCCATCGACGAGGTCGGCATCCGCGAGCTCTCCGCGCCCCGCAAATTCATCAAGGTGCTGAAACCCATCCGCGTCCAGGATGGCGATTGCTGGGGCGAACTGGCCCCGCACTCGAGCTTCAGCCTCGACGTCGAGATCGACTTCGACACCCCGCTGATCGGCCGCCAGCGCCTCGCCCTCGAGCTGACGCCCGCTTCGTTCCGCAACGAGCTGTCCCGCGCCCGCACCTTCGGCTTCATGTCCGACGTCGAGCGCCTCTGGAAAGCCGGTCTGGCGCTCGGCGCCAATCTCAACAACACGGTTGCCATCGGTGACGGCCGCATCCTCAACCGCGAGGGGCTGCGCTGCCCGCAGGAGTTCGTGCGCCACAAGACGCTCGACGTGGTCGGCGATCTGGCGCTCGCCGGTCTGCCGCTGCTCGGTGCCTATCGCTCGGTGCGCGGCGGTCATCGCCTGAATTCGAACGTGCTCAAGGCCCTGTTTGCCGACGATGCGGCCTGGACGATCGTGCAGGCGCCGCGTGTGCGCGAAATCGCACCGGTCGAAATGGGCCTGTCGGCCGGCGCCCTGGCGCTGGCCGAGTAATCGGGAGGCAGGGCGACATGGGTCGCCGCTCTCCGGTTTCGAAGAGATTTCGATCGGGCGGATGATCGCTGACGGCGACTCCGCCCGTCGTTGCAACTGTACGTCGTGTTCGCGGTCGAACCGGTTGATCGCCGCTTTCACGCCCGATTGTCGGGACAGGCTGGGAAGCGGCCGTCGCGGCGGCTCGAAACTCAGGGGCGTGGCCAGCGTGGTCTGTTGTCCGGCGCTTTCACCAGGTTTGCGGGTGAGGGTGGTGTCGGCTCAAGACAGCCGCGAAGGTCGTGTGCTATTGCAACGAATACAGGGATCGCGACCGAGCGGGCGCACATGCGGTTTGGGGACCGCGCCCCGCTTCAGGCCGCAGGATACGGGGTGGACGGGCATGCGCATGACAGCATCGGCGATGAGGCGGCTCGCGGCCGTGGCGTTGCTTGGCGCGATGGCCGGTCTGCAGGGTTGCGCCGGTTCGTCCAGTGACGTGACGGCGGCACTCAACCCCGATCCCCCGGCGAAAATGTACGAGACGGCGGACCGTCTGCTCAGCAAGGGCAAGTACGAGGCCGCCGCCAAGAAATTCGAGGATCTCGACCGCGATCACCCGTACTCGCAGGAAGCGCGCCGCGCCATCGTGATGTCCGCCTATTCCTATTACAAGGCGGGCAAGCTGCCGGAGGCGATCGCTTCGGCCGAGCGCTACACGACCATGCATCCCGGCACCAAGGAAGCCGCGTTCGCGCACCACATCATCGCCTCCGCGTATTTCGACGAGATGGGCCAGCCGAACCGTGACCAGTCGTCGACCAAGAAGGCGCTGGCCGAGCTGAAGAAGCTCAAGACCCGCTATCCGGACAGCGAGTACGCGCACAAGGCGGACAACCGCATGCGCATCGCCGAGGATACGCTGGCGGCCTCCGAGATGGAGGTCGGCCGCTATTACCAGAAGGGCCACAACTACGTGGCCGCCATCAACCGCTTCAAGACGGTGGCGAGCGAGTACCAGACGACCAACCACGTCGAAGAGGCGCTGGCGCGACTGGTGGAGTGCTATATGGCGCTCGGCATCAAGGAAGAGGCACAGACGGCTGCCGCGGTCTTGGGCCACAACTTCCCGAACTCGCGCTGGTACAAGGATTCCTACGCGCTGCTGCAGTCCGACGGCCTCGCCCCCCGCGAGAACAGCGACTCGTGGCTGTCGAAGGCCTGGAAGGCCGTGCCGAAGCTGTCGCTCGGCGGCCCGACCTGATCTTGTCTGCCGTTCAATGACGGCTTGACGAATTTCGCGCTGCAATATTCAGAAACTTTCCGCTCACCCCCGAAGGGAAGGGGCTTTCGACGGCGGGCGGCTGGTCCGGAGCGGGGCAAGTTTGTCTCTCGTGCCGTAGTCGTCGGCCCGGATAAGGCACTGTTTGGCACGTCGTTTCGTTGGGGTGGGGCCTGAGCGTGTGAACTGATGCAGCTCATGCATAACTGACTTGCGGGGCGGGTCGTTTACGGTTGCGCTGGCGCAATGACGCAGTGCACAAAATAACGGAAGTGATCGCCCCTGCCGACCAGCAAGGAGCCAAAGCCATGGTTGCCGCCACCCAGCCTCAAGACAAGAGCCGTGAGAAGCCTCCGGCCGTGGACTGGAACCGCCTCGTCGACCAGCTTTTCCTCGTCTACGACAAGCGCCACGCCACGTTCCTAAACCGGCTGATCCAGTGGATCGCGGTGCCGCTGTCGGTGTGGGCGGGTATCGCCATGCTCGTCTCGCTGCCGGTTCCGGCGCTGTTCGAGACGCTCGGCATCGATTGGGCGGTGCTCGCCAGCATCTCCGGCGCGGTCGTCTATGCCCTACTGTCGCTGCGCGTCGGGCTGGCGCTGGCGGTCTTTGCGGCGGTCTGTATCGCCATCTCGTGGGCTTACCAGAGCTACGGCGCGCTGCCGCTGTGGCAGCCGGCGATCGCCATTTTCACGCTGAGTTGGATCGCCGGCATGATCGGCGACCGCATCGAGGGCCGCCCGCGCCGCATGAGCGAGATCGCCATCGACCTGTTCATGGCGCCGGCTGCCTACCTCCGCCACGTTCTCAACCTGCTGCGCATCGGTTACTGAGGGGCGAGCACCGGATCCGATCCGGAGGCCGCAACTCGGAGAGCGCATGGCCGCGAAAGCCACTCACGACATCGCCGTCGAGGACCTGACCGAGATCGGAAGAGCACACGTCTGAACTCCAGTCACTTAGGCATCTCG
>CALFEM010000048.1 GCA_937950105.1 uncultured Alphaproteobacteria bacterium
CTCTTCCGATCTCAGTCGGGCGAAAAGCGCGTCGGCCACGCGTTCGTCGCACGGAGAAAAGGATACGGGGAAGAGTGCCCGCTCGCGGGCGCCGATCGACCAGATCGCCTGTACCGGATGCCGCGCGGCTGCTACCGATAAGTACGAACACCACCACCAACCAAGGTTTCAGGAACAGGACGCGAGGAATTACGATGAGCGATGTGGCTGAGCGCGTGAAGAAGATTGTCGTCGAGCACCTGGGCGTCGAGGCCGAGAAGGTCACCGAGAACGCCAGCTTCATCGACGATCTCGGCGCCGACAGCTTGGATACGGTCGAGCTGGTGATGGCGTTCGAGGAGGAGTTCGGCTGCGAGATTCCGGACGATGCCGCCGAGCACATCCTGACCGTCGGCGACGCGGTGCGCTTCCTCGAGAAGAACGCGACCGCCGCCTGAGGCATCGAGCGGCCCGCCGTCAGCTCGGCATTGAGCGCGGCGGGCCGCTTGCCATCTACCTGCGACAGGTCTCTCGCGCGCTTCGCCGCCCTGCGAGACCGACGCATTGCCGGCTCCGCGGCGAAGCGCATGCGACCGCCGTTGATCCGGGTTTGGAAACGATCCGGCCGGGCCTAGTTCCGCAACGGGCGGACATTTGGCCGCCACGGGCGGACATTCGGGGGGTGAAGGTCTGCCATGCGCCGCGTCGTCGTCACAGGTCTCGGTCTCGTTACGCCGCTTGGTTGCGGCGTCGAAGCGTCGTGGAAGCGCCTGCTCAACAGTGAGAGCGGCGCCGGCCGCATCGAGAAGTTCGATGCCTCCGACCTCTCCTGCCAGATCGCCGCCTTCGTGCCGCGCGGCTCGCTCGCCGACGGCAAGTTCAACGGCGACGACTGGATGGAGCCGAAGGAACAGCGCAAGGTCGACGACTTCATCATCTATGCCGTCGCCGCTGCCGATCAGGCCCTCAAGGACTCGGGCTTCGTCGCCGACACGGTCGAGAAGCAGGAGACGACGGGCGTTCTGATCGGCTCCGGCATCGGCGGTCTGTCGGGCATCGCCGACACTTCGCTGCTGCTGAAGGACAAAGGCCCGCGGCGCATCTCCCCGTTCTTCATTCCGGGCCGCCTCATCAATCTCGCCGCCGGCTACGTCTCCATCAAGCACGGCCTCAAGGGTCCGAACCACGCCGTCGTCACGGCTTGCGCCACCGGCACGCATGCCATCGGCGATGCCGCGCGCCTCGTCGCGCTGGGCGATGCCGAGGTGATGGTCGCGGGCGGCACCGAGAGCCCGATCTGCCGCATCGGCATGGCCGGCTTCATCGCCTGCCGCGCGCTGTCGACCGGCTTCAACGACACGCCGGAGAAGGCCTCGCGTCCCTACGACAAGGACCGTGACGGCTTCGTCATGGGCGAGGGTGCCGGTGTCGTCGTGCTGGAGAGCCTCGAGCACGCGCAGGCGCGCGGCGCCAAGATCTACGCCGAGGTGATCGGCTACGGCATGTCGGGCGACGCCTACCACATCACCGCCCCCGCCGAGAGCGGTGATGGCGCCTTCCGGTGCATGCGGGCGGCGCTGAAGAGCGCGAAGATCGGCACCAGCGACATCGACTACGTCAATGCGCACGGCACCTCGACGCCGATGGGGGACGAGATCGAGCTTGGCGCCGTCGAGCGCCTGTTCGGCAATACCGCGGGCAAGTTGACCATGTCGTCGACCAAATCGGCGATCGGGCATCTGCTCGGTGCAGCCGGTGCGGTCGAGGCCATTTTCTCGATCCTCGCCATGCGCGACCAGATCGCCCCTCCAACGCTCAATCTCGACAATCCGTCGGTCGAGACCGCCATCGACCTCGTCGCCCACAAGGCCAAGCCGATGGAGATCAATACCGTTCTGTCGAACTCGTTCGGCTTCGGCGGCACCAACGCTTCCATCGTCATGCGTCGCGTCGCCTGAAGCAGGTCGCTGGGCCGCAGCTCCGGCCACAGTGGTCCGCCGGACGCGCGGGGGCTGGGCGCGGTTGCCCTTTGCCATAATTCGACCGTCCGATGGACGTTCAACTTCGGCCCATGCCATGGACCAATGGCCGACGGTACCGATCTGGCGCATGACGGAGCGTCGCCGCCATAGCTTCGCCGCCTCGCGGCGTGACGATGGGCCGACGACTCGAA
This sequence comes from uncultured Alphaproteobacteria bacterium, assembly GCA_937950105.1. Taxonomy (GTDB): domain Bacteria; phylum Pseudomonadota; class Alphaproteobacteria; order Rhizobiales; family Hyphomicrobiaceae; genus JAEUMD01. Next base: position 2,153 of record CALFEM010000048.1, read on the forward strand.
CGACGAGGTGATCCGGGCGCCGATGAGCAACCGCCAGCCCAGTGAGCGCGACGGCGACAGCACCGCCAGGAAGCTGCAGACGCGGCCACGCAGTCCTGTGGAAGCGCTGGAGCCCGGCCGTCCGCCGGCACGTCCGAAACGCAAGGTGCGGCGCGAGCCGTCGCGCCGGCTGAGCGGCTTCGCGCGTTTCATTTCGGGCCTGTTCACGCTTGCGCTGGCTCTGATGGTGACGGCCGGCGCCGCCATGCTGTGGCTCTATCACGAATTCGAACGCGCCGGGCCGCTCGCCGTTTCGCGCACCGTCGGCGTGCCGCGCGGCGAAGGGCCGATCGAGATCGCCGCCCGACTCGAACGCGAGGGCGTCATCTCCAACCGCTGGGCGTTCGTCGCCAGCCACTACGCCCGCAACCTGATGAGCCGTAGCAAGCCGCAGTCGCTGAAGGCGGGCGAATACGAATTCAAAAAGGCCGCGAGCATGAGCCAGGTGCTCGCGACCATCGCCGAGGGCAAGTCGATCCTGTCGAAGCTCACCGTCCCCGAGGGGTTGACGAGCGCGCAGATCATCGAGCGGCTGATGGCTGACGAGAACCTGACCGGCGAGATCGCAGAGGTACCGCCCGAGGGCTCGCTGCTGCCCGATACCTACCGCTTCTCCAAGGGTATGAGCCGGCAGGAACTGGTCGACCGCATGATGAGCGAGCAGCAGAGGTTCGTCGCCGCCGTGTGGGAGAAGCGCCAGCCCGATCTGCCGGTGGCCTCGCCCGAGCAGGCGCTGGTGCTGGCGTCGATCGTCGAGAAGGAGACCGGCAAGGCGGACGAACGCCAGCGCGTCGCCGCCGTCTTCGTCAACCGCCTGCGCAAGAAGATGCGGCTGCAGTCCGATCCCACCATCATCTACGGGCTGGTCGGCGGCAAGGGCTCGCTGGGGCGATCGATCACGCGCGCCGACATCGACAGCAAGACGGCCTACAACACGTACCAGATCAATGGCCTGCCCCCTGGTCCGATCTGCAACCCGGGCCGGGAGGCGATCGAAGCGACGCTCGATCCGGCCAAGACCGCCGATCTCTATTTCGTCGCCGACGGCACCGGCGGACACGCCTTCACCGAAAACCTGAAGGACCACAACGCCGCCGTCGCCAACTGGCGCAAGGTGGAGAAGCAGACGAAGGAGGAGACTGCGGAGGCGGGCCAGAACGAGGCCGCTGCGGAGACCACTCCGGCGACGAACGGCGCCGCTGCTCCGTCCGACACGCCAATCGCTCCGGGCGCCGCGACGCGCGCGGTATCGCGCCCCGCCCCACCGCCTGCCGCCGAGGGCGACAAGGCGGCCGCGCCGAAAGCGGGCGAGCCAGCGCCGCTGCCCAAGGTCGTGACCCTCAATGGCGCCAACGCCGAAGCCGCCGATAGCGGCGCTGCGCGCGCGGCACGCGAAGCCGACGTTCCGATCCCCGTTCGCAAGCCGAAGCGCTGATCGATCCGGACCGGCAAGGAAAACGGTCCGCGGAGCCCTGGCACTCGACTCCTGTGCGACGACTCGTTACTCGCTAGAGCGCAAATCTGCTCTAACTCGTCCTCGCCCGGAACTCCCATGACGCTCAACAGCATGACAGGCTTCGGCCGCGCCGACGGCACACAGGGCGGACAGACGTGGGTGTGGGAAGTGCGCAGCGTCAACGGCCGCGGTCTCGACGTGCGCCTGCGGCTGCCGCCGGGCCTCGAGGCCATCGAAACGCGCGTGCGCGAGGCGGTGGCGCGGCGCTTCAATCGCGGCAGCGTTTCGGTCAACCTGCAGGTCCAGCGCGAATCCGGCGTCACCGAGATCCGTCTCAACGAAACCGCACTGACGCAGGTGATGGCCGCCGCCGAGCGCATCCGCGCCATCACCGGGGCCGAGCCGCCGCGCATCGAGGCGCTGATGGGCATGCGCGGCGTGCTCGAGGTGGTCGAGCCGATCGAAGACGAAGCCACCCAGAAGGCACGGCACGAAACCATGCTGGCGAGCCTCGAGATCGCCATCGACGAACTCGCACGGGCACGCGCGGCTGAAGGCGAGCGGCTGGCGGCGGTGCTCGACACGCAGCTGACCGAAGTTGCCCGGCAGGTCGCCATCGTTCGCGAGAGCCCGTCGCGCACGCCGGAAGCCATCGGCGAGCGCCTCGCCGAGCAGATGCGCCGCATCGTCGATGCCAGTGCCGCGCTCGACCCCGAACGCCTGCATCAGGAGGCCGTACTGCTCGCCACGCGCGCCGATGTCGCCGAGGAACTGGAACGGCTCGGTGCCCATGTCGCCGCGACGCGCGATCTCATGCACGAGGGCGTGCCCGTCGGCCGCAAGCTCGAATTCCTGACGCAGGAGTTCAACCGCGAGGCCAATACGCTGTGCTCGAAGTCGAACGCCAACGACGTGACGCGCGCGGGCCTCGCGCTGAAGACGGTGATCGACCAGATGCGCGAGCAGGTGGCGAACATCGAGTAGTGAGTAGTGAGTAGTGAGTGGTGCAGTGGCCGCGCGCACCAGGAAGACGACGATCGAGAAGGTACCGAGAGACGCATGCCCGCCGCACCGCTGAAACGCCGAGGCCTGTTGCTGGTATTGTCGTCGCCGTCGGGTGCCGGCAAGACGACGCTGGCGAAGCGGCTGCTCGCCGCCGAAGCTGAGGTCATGCATATGTCCGTGTCGGTGACGACACGCCCGGCGCGACCCGGCGAGGTCGACGGCCGCGATTACACGTTCCTCGACGAGGCGCGCTTCACGGCCATGCGCGATGCCGGCGAGTTGCTCGAATGGGCGGTGGTATTCGGCAACTTCTACGGCACCGAGCGCCGTCAGGTCGAAGCGGCGATCGCGCGCGGCCATGACGTGCTGTTCGACATCGACTGGCAGGGCGCACGCCAGCTCGCCGAGACGATGCCGCGCGATCTCGTGCGCGTTTTCATCCTGCCGCCGTCCGGCAAGGCGCTGGAACAGCGGCTCAACGCGCGCAACATGGATGCGCCCGAGGTGGTGGCGAAGCGCATGGCGAAAGCGGCGGACGAGATCAGCCATTGGCCCGAATACGACTACGTCATCGTCAACAACGACGTCGACACGTGCTTCGCGTCGCTGACGGCGATCCTGGCTGCCGAACGGTTGAAGCGCGAGCGCCAGGTCGGCCTCTCCGATTTCGTCCGCGCCATCGAAGCGGAGCTTTAGGGCGCGAGCCACGGGAACAGCCGTTCTGACGGAACGGTCGAGCACCTGGGACGTTCCTCCGCGTGTCGAAAATTGCGGAGATACGGCCATGGCCAAGGAAGACGAACTGCGCGCGGCGCTACTGGAGGCCCTGCGCGCGGACATGACGTTGATGCTCGGTCTCGATCACGTCGAGCGCGCCCACATGCGGCCGATGACGGCGCAACTGCTCGACGAGCAGCCGAACGGACCGCTCTGGTTCTTCACCTCGCGTGACACGGAACTGGCGAAGGCGCTGGCCGATGGATCGGCGAGACCCGCACACGCGACATTCGCCGACAAGGGACACGAAATCTTCGCCACGCTGCACGGCCCGCTGCAGATCGACAACAATCGCGCTGTGATCGACAAGCTGTGGAGCCCGTTCGTCGCCGCGTGGTTCGAGCAGGGCAAGGACGATCCGAAGCTGACGCTGCTGCGCTTTGATGCGCGCGAAGCCGAGGTGTGGCGCGATGCGTCGAGCCTGCTGTCGGGCATCAAGATGCTGTTCGGCTTCGATCCGAAGGAAGAGTACCGCGACAAGGTCGGCAGCGTGCGCCTCGGCTGACGCACGCGCATCGCGTGCCCGCGATCACGTGCGCCCGTCGATGATCGCGGCCATGGTCGCGAACTGCGCGACTGTCAGCCGCTCGGCGCGCTCTTCCGGCGCGATGCCGGCTGCCGCAAGCAGGACCTCCGGCATTGCCACCAGCGATTTCAGGCTCTGGCGGAGCATCTTGCGGCGCTGCCCGAACGCCGCTTGCGTCACCCTGCCGAGCGTCACGACCGAGCAAGCCGGCAAGGGCACCGCGCGCGGCACGAACTCTACGATCGCCGACGATACCTTCGGCGGCGGCGTGAACGCCTGCGGTCCGAGCGTCAGCGCGATGCGCGCCTCGCAGCGCCATTGCGAGATGACCGCGAGGCGCCCGTACGCCTTGCTGCCCGGCGCGGCGACGATGCGCTCCGCCACCTCCTTCTGGAACATCAGCAGCATGCGTGCGTACCACGGCGGCCAGGGTTCGCTCTCGAGCCAGCCGATCAGCAGTTGCGTGGCGATGTTGTAGGGCAGGTTGGCCGCGATGACCGGTTTCGTCGCAATGCCACGGCTCTGCAACTCGTGGGGCCAATCGATGCGCAGCGCGTCCTCAGCGATCACGTCGAGACGGCCGGGATAGCGCGTCGCCACATCGAGCAGCGCCGCAACCGCGCGATCGTCGCGTTCGACCGCGATGACGCGATCGGCGCCCTCGAGCAGCAGCGCGCGCGTCAATCCACCCGGCCCCGGTCCGACCTCGACAACAGTCTCGCCAGCGAGAGGGCCGGCGAGGCGGGCGATCTTGCGCGTCAGATTGAGGTCGAGCAGGAAGTTCTGGCCGAGCGACTTCTTCGGCGCCAGATCGTGCGCGCGGATAACGTCACGCAAGGGTGGCAGACCGTCCGGGCTCGCGCCCGAGCGCGTCTCGGCCGCGTCGACATGCTCGATAGATCGGAAGAGCGTCGTGTAGGGAAAGAGTGTAGATCTCGGTGGTC
>CALFEM010000049.1 GCA_937950105.1 uncultured Alphaproteobacteria bacterium
GGTGGCCGATGACGTCCGACACCGCCACCGGGCTCGACGCCGCCATGGGCAGCCTCGCCCGATCGGTCGAGCAGCCGCGCCGCCGCAGCGTGTCGACCGGGCCCTACATCGCCGGAGCGCTGGCGGTCGTCGTCCTGCTGTTCGGCGGCGTCACGCTGTGGGCCCTGACGACGGACATCGCCGGCGCCGTGCTCGCACCGGCGACTGTGGTTGTCGACTCGAGCGTCAAGAAAATCCAGCACCCGACCGGTGGCGTCGTCGGCGAGATCGCCGTGCGCAACGGCGATCGCGTGCAGGCCGGCGACCTGCTGGTGCGTCTCGACGAGACGGTGACACGCGCCAACCTGCAGATCGTCTCCAAACAACGCGACGAACTGCTGCTGCGCACCGCACGCCTCGTCGCCGAGCGCGACAACGCGGCCGAAATCCGCTTCCCCCCCGAACTGACCGATCGCCGCAACGAACCTGCCATCGTCGAGAGTTTCGCCGGCGAGACGAGCCTGTTCAAGACGCGCCGGCGCACGCTCGACGCCCAGGTGCAGCAGCTTCGCGAGCGCATCGAGCAGTTCGATCAGGAGGCCTCCGGTCTCGACGCGCAGCGCGCCGCCAAGGATATCGAGATCAAGCTGATCGACGAACAGATCGTCAGCCTGATCGATCTCGAAAAGGAGAAACTCGTCACGGCGTCGAAGATGATCGCGCTTCGGCGCGAGGCCGCGCGCCTCAAGGGCGAGCAGGCGACACTGCTGTCGAATGCCGCGCAGACGCGCGGCAAGATTTCAGAGATCGAGATTTCGATCCTGCAGCGCCAGCAGGAATTCTCGACGGAGGTGGTCAAGGAGCTGCGCGAGTCGCAGGCCAAGCTCGCCGAGTTCGACGAGCGCCGCGTCGCCGCCGAGGATCAGCTGCGGCGCGTCGACATCCGCGCGCCCGTCGCCGGCATCGTTCACGAACTCGCCGTACACACCGTCGGCGGCGTCGTCTCGTCGAGCGAGTCGTTGATGCTGATCGTCCCCAACGAGGATCGCCTGGTGGTCGAGGCGCGCGTTGCGCCGAAGGATCGCGATCAATTGACCATCGATGCCGTGGCGACGATCCGCTTCGCGGCCTTCAACCAGCGCACCACGCCGGAGATTGCCGGGAGCGTGACGCGCATTTCACCCGACCTGATCGAGGACCAGCGTACCGGCATGAGCTACTACACGGTGCGCATCTCGATTCCGGAGAGCGAACTCGCCAAGCTCGGTGCGCACAACAAGCTGGTTCCGGGCATGCCGGCCGACGCCCAGATCAAGACCGGCGACCGCACCGCCTTCTCGTATCTGGTGAAGCCGCTCGAGGATCAGATCACCAAGGCGTTCCGCGAACGCTGAGCCGCCGCCCGCATCCTGACGAGGCGCCAAGGGCCGGCTCCACTCACCCCGCGCTGCGTTCGCTCTCGCGCCCGACGCCCGTATAGCGGAAGCCGGCATCGCGCGCGGCACGCGCCTGGAAGATGTTGCGCAGGTCGACCAGCACGTCGCCACGCATGCGCGCGCGCGCCGCATCGAGGTCGAGCGCGCGGAATTCGTTCCATTCGGTCAGCACCACGAGCACGTCGGCGCCGTCGACCGCCGCGAGGGCACTGTCGCACCACGTCACGCCCGGCAGCAGCGGCTCGGCCTGCCGACGCCCCTCGGGGTCACGCACGCGCACTTTCGCACCGCGTTCGAGCAACATCGGCACGATGATGAGGCTCGGAGCATCGCGCATGTCGTCGGTGTTGGGCTTGAAGGTGACGCCGAGCACGGCGACCGTCTTGTCGCGCACGCTGCCGCCGACCGCCTTCTCGATGCGGCTGGTCATGGCGATCTTGCGCTCGTCGTTGACCCGCTGCACCTGCTCGACGAGCGACAGCGGCGTCTTCATCTCGCGGCCGGTGCGGATCAGCGCGGACACGTCCTTGGGGAAGCACGAGCCGCCGTAGCCGGGCCCCGGATGCAGGAACTTGTCGCCGATGCGACGGTCCTTGCCGATGGCGCTCGCCACCTCCTGCACGTCGGCGCCGACCTCCTCGCACAGGTCGGCAACCTCGTTGATGAAGGAGATCTTCATGGCGAGGAACGCATTGGCGGCATACTTGGCAAGTTCCGCCGACTCGCGGCTGACGAACATGACCGGCGCATTGCGCAACGACAGCGGCTTGTAGAGGCGGTCCATCACGGCGCGTGCACGCGCGCTGTCGGTGCCGACGAGGACGCGATCGGGATGTGTGAAGTCCTGGATCGCGGAGCCTTCGCGCAGGAACTCCGGATTGGAGCAGACGGCATATTCGGCATCGGGCCGGACCGCCCTCAGGCGCCGCTCGATCTCGCGGCTGGTACCGACAGGCACGGTCGATTTCGTGGTAATGACGGTGAAGCCGTCGAGATGCGGCGCGATCTCCTCGACGGCGGCGTACACGTAGGAGAGGTCCGCGAAACCGTCGCCGCGGCGCATCGGCGTTCCGACGGCCAGGAACACGACGTCCGCGGCCTTCACCGCCGCCGCAACGTCACGCGTGAAGCGCAGACGCCCGGCCCGCATGTTGCGCGCCATCAGGTCGTCGAGGCCCGGCTCGTAGATCGGCGAGCGACCGGATTCGAGCAGGGCCAGCCGCTCCTCGTCCTTGTCGACGCAGGTGACGAACCAGCCGAACTCCGAGAAGCACGCCGCCGAGACGAGGCCGACATAGCCGGCGCCGATCATGCAGATGTTCATGGCTCACGCTCCCCTGTCCGGACGGGCCCGCCACGCGCGCGAACACCCGATTCGGGCCCTGCTCTAGCACATTTTGTGCGGGCGGCGTTTCGCGGGTAAAGAGACGCCGTTGGACAAAAAGCCCGGGAGCCTGGGGCGAGCGCCCGCAACCTTGCCCCGCAAGCCTCCTTTACGCCGCATGCCTGGCGAATGTATCGCTCTGTCGAGACAGCCCGCCGCGGCTGCACCCTGCCGCCATCGGACGAGCCCGTGACCTTGCCATCGACATCTCCACCGCAACAGGACGCCCGACCGGCCGCCGGAGAGACCCTGTCCGTCATCCTGCCGATGCTGAACGAGGCGCGCGGGTTGCCGTTGCTGCTGGCCGCGCTCGTGCCCGTGCTCGACGGCACCGGCCTCGACTACGAGGTGATCGCCGTCGACGACGGCTCGAGCGACGCCACGCTCGAGGTGCTGCGGCAGGCGCACGCCACCAACCCGCGCATCAAGGCGGTGGCGCTGTCGCGCAACTTCGGCAAGGAGATCGCGGTCGCGGCCGGCCTGCACCACGCACGCGGCGACGCCGTCATCGTCATGGACAGCGACCTGCAGCATCCGCCCGAGGTGATCCCGTTGATGATTGCCGCCTGGCGCGACGGCTACGACGTGGTCTACGGCCAGCGCGCCGATCGCCGCACCGACAGCGCGGCGCGGCGCTTCCTCGCGAAGACCTTCTACCGCGTGTTCCAGTCTCTATCGGGCACGCGGCTGCACGACAACGCCGGCGACTTCCGCCTGCTCAGCCGGCGCGCCGTCGATGCCCTGAACCGTCTCGGCGAGCGCGCCCGCTTCAACAAGGGACTGTTCGCCTGGATCGGCTACAAGTCGATCGGCATCCCCTTCGACATGCCGGAGCGTGTCGATCAGACCGCCTCGCGCTGGCGCATGCGCCGGCTCTGGCACTTCGCGCTCGACGGCATCACCTCGTTCACGACAGCGCCGTTGCGCATCTGGTCTTACCTCGGACTCGCCGTCTCGATGCTCGCTCTGGTCGTCGGGCTATGGATCATCTTCAAGACCATGCTCTACGGCGATCCCGTGGCCGGCTATCCGACGCTGATCGTCTCGATCCTGTTCCTCGGCGGCGTGCAATTGATCTCGCTTGGTGTGCTCGGCGAGTATCTCGGCCGCGTCTACGAGGAAGTGAAGGCGCGGCCGCTGTTTCTCGTCGCCGAAACCATCGGCGTCGAGCCGGTGCAACCGCATGCCCGCCGCGCGAGCGACCCGCAACGCAGCGCGGCGGAGCGGTCATGAGCCGGCTCGAGCAGCACGCTCGCGGATCAGCCATGTCGTCCCCGGCGCCGCGTCGCACGATAGTTCTCGTTGCCGACGATTACGCGCTCACGGGCGGCGTCTCGGCCGGCATCGAAAGCCTCGCGCGCGCCCGCCGCATTTCAGCGACGAGCGCACTGGTCACGCTGCCGCGCTGGAAGCAGGATGGTACTCGCCTTGCGCCCTTGCGCGATCGCATTGCGCTAGGCCTGCACATCAACCTCACGCTCGGGCCGCCGCTCGGTGCGATGCCGCAGTTGGCCCCGCGCGGTTGTCTGCCTTCGATCGCGACGCTGTCACGGATGTCCTGGCTTGGCCGCATCGCGCGCGAGGAGATCGCCAACGAGATCACGCGCCAGCTCGCCGCGTTCGAGGCGATCGTCGGTCACCCGCCGGACATCATCGACGGACATCAGCACGCGCATGCACTGCCGCTGGTGCGCGATGGTCTCGTCATGGCGCTGCAGCGGCGCTTCGCATCCGAGCGGGTGCGCCCGCTGGTTCGCGTCCCCTCGGGTCGCACCGGAAGCTTGCTCGCCATCAGGGGATCACGCGCCAAAGCCATTACGCTTTCGCTCCTGACGCGCGGATTCGCTGCGAAGATCACGCGGGCGGGATACCCCGCGAACGACGGCTTCTCGGGGGTGACGAGCTTCGCTACGCACCCGGCGACAGCAGCGGCCGAACTGGAATCCGCCGCAGAAGCCGCGCGCGGATTGCATCTCGTCATGTGCCATCCCGGCTTGCCCTCGCCTGAGCTCGCGCGGCTCGATCCCGTCACGGACAGACGTTCGGTCGAGCTGGCGCTGCTCGGCCGCGACAACGCGCTGACGCCGCATCTCTGGTCGCCCTCGCGCACTGCTGATGGCGCGCCGGTCGACTGGCGCCGCGAGCGGGAGCTTTGCCGGTGACCTTGAAGCCGCGCGATCCGAAGGTCACGTCATCACCCGCGCGCTCGGCGATCGCAAGCCACGGTCCCGGCTTCGTCGCCGCCGGACTGATCGCGCTCGGCGTCGATGCGGCCGTGCTCACCTCGCTCACCGCGCTCGGCGCCGGACCGTTCGCCGCTCGCGTCATCTCGATCCTGACCGCCATGATCGCCGCATTCTTCGCCCACCGCCGTCTTACATTCGCGGTGACGACCCCGCCGACCTGGACGGAGTTCGCACGCTTTCTCGCGGTCGCCTGGACCGCGTCGGCCGTGAACTACGCGATCTATGCGCTGGTGCTGATCGCGTGGCCGGCGATGCCTCCCGTCGCGGCGTTGATCGCGGCAACCGGCGTGTCGATGGGCGTCAGCTATGTCGGCATGCGTCTCGGCGTCTTCCGCAACACGCGCGACTGACGCGCTTTATGATGGCGCTGCCCATTGACGCCCTCGCGAAGGGCTCCGGCGAGAAGCGCCCCGATCGTTCGCGCTCCCACCAGCGCGAACGTAAATCGCCGGCGCCAGCAAAAAAGCGCCCCGATCGTCCGAGCCTGCGAGGACGTGAATCGGCGGCGCCACTAAGGAGCACCCCCGATCAACGCGCGTCCTTCCACTAGCTCGACTGCGCCTGCGTCTGCGATTTCGATTGGCCGCCCGACGTTTGCGACTGCGACTGCTGCTGACCCGCCTGCTGCTGCATGACCTCGACCGCGACCTCGAGCCCTTCCTTGCCGCCGCCGCGCCGCGCGCCACGCACGGGCGCCGCGCTCGCGGCATCGAGACCGGCGGCGACGCGCACGTAGGCTTCGGTGGGGCAGATGCGGTTGGCCGGATCGAAGCCGACCCAGCCGAGACCATCGACGAACGCCTCGACCCAGGCGTGCCCTGCTTCCGCTTCGCCGACCAGATACCCGGTGACGTAGCGCGCCGGCTGGCCGAGCGAGCGCACGGCCGCGATCATGACATGCGCATGGTCCTGGCAGACACCCTTGGCATCGGTCAGCGCCTCGCTGGCCGATGTATGCGCATCCGTGGTGCCCGGCACGTAGTCGATGGCGTCGCGCGTCGCGTGCATCAACGCGTGCAGCCGGCCGAGATAGTCGAGATCGGCGCCGGCGCTCGCCAGCTTGACGATCTCGTCGCTCGCCGCGGTCTGCGGCGTGACGCGCAGGTAGACCTTGACGGGCGCCACCTCGACGTTGCCGGACACGATGCCGGCGCGATCCGACGTCTCCACGATGCCTTTGACTTCGACGACCACCTCCGAGTGCGGCTTCGTCACCGTGATCTGATGCACGATGTTGCCGTAGCAGTCGCGGAACTCGAGCGCCTTGTCGATGCCGGGGGCGTCGATCTTCCACTCCAGCACGCGCTGGCCCGGATAGCTCTGTGGCGTCACGCGCAGGCTCTGCACGGAATAGCGCGTCTTGGTATCGTAGGCGTAGCGGGTGCGATGGCGGACGGAAATCAGCATGGACCTGCCCGTTCAGTCGGTGAAGTGATAGGCGAGCGCGATTTCGCTGCCGAGGCGGTTGTGGCGGCCGAGGAAGTCGACCAGGAACTCGTGCAGCCCGCTCTGGAAGATGGCGGCGATCTTCGCCTGCTCGAGCCGCGCGACGCTCTCCTGCGCCATCTCATGACAATCGTGGCGCTGGCCGTAATCGCCTTCGAGGCAACCGAGCGCTTCGCTGATCTCGTCGTAGCAATAGGCGAGCGAGCGCGGCATCTCGCGATTGAGTATCATGTATTCGGCGATGCGCCAGGGCTTGTAGCTTTCCTTGTAGACCCACTTGTAGCTGCGGTGCGCCGACACCGAGCGCAGGATCGCCGACCACTGGTAATTGTCGATGCCGCCGCCGACGATCTCGTTCTGCGGCAGCAGCAGGTAATACTTCACATCGAGGATGCGCGCGGTGTTGTC
>CALFEM010000050.1 GCA_937950105.1 uncultured Alphaproteobacteria bacterium
GAGATGCCTAAGTGACTGGAGTTCAGACGTGTGCTCTTCCGATCTCTGCCGGCCGGGCTGGCGCTGTTCTTCGCGGCTGCTGCGGCCGTCGCGCGCCGCTTCTGGGGCGGCGGTCTCGCGCGGGTCGTTATGCTCGCCGTCGCGTTGTACGCCGCCGAGTGGTTGCGCGGACATGTCCTCACCGGCTTGCCGTGGAACGTGCTCGGCTATGCGCTGACGCCGCCGGGCATGCTGATGCAGGGCGCCTCGCTCATCGGCATCTACGGTTTGACGCTCGTTGCCGTGATCGCTTCGGCCGCGCCGCTCGTCGTGCTCGCGGATGAAGCCGGTTCGACATCCCCAATGCGCCTCCGCCGCGCGATGGGTGGCGCACTGCTGTCGCTCGCCATTGTCGGCGGGCTGGCGGGTTATGGCGCATGGCGGCTCGCGGGTGCGACCGAGGCGATCGTGCCGGGCGTGCGCCTGCGCATCGTGCAGCCGAGTGTGCCGCAGCGGGAGAAGTGGCAGCAGGCGAAGCAGCGCGAGATCTTCGATCTGCATCTCGATCTGTCGCGGCGTGATCCCACCGGCCGCATCGACGACCTCGCCGGCATCACTCATGTCATCTGGCCGGAAGCGGCGATGCCGTTCCTGCCGCTCGACAGTCCTGATGCGCTCGGCGAGATCGGCGCCATGCTGCCGGATGGCGCCTTCCTCATCACGGGCGCCCTCAGGGCCGAGCGTCCGGTGAACGACTCCGTCCTGCACGGAGCGGCAGCGGCCGTGCGCCCGGCGATCTACAACAGCCTGATCGTGCTCAATGGCAGTGGCGGGCTCCACGCCGTCTACGACAAGATTCACCTCGTCCCTTTCGGCGAGTATCTGCCGATGCAGGGATTGCTCGAGGCCATCGGTCTGCAGCAGCTGACGCGGCTGCGCGGTGGCTTCGCCGCCGGCCGTTCGCCGCGCCCGCTGCTCGACGTGCCGGGCTTGCCGCCGCTGCTGGGTCTCGTGTGTTACGAGGCGATCTTTCCCGGTGCCGTCGTGCAAGGCGCCGACCGCCCGGCGTTGATCGTCAATGTCACCAACGACGGCTGGTTCGGACGCACGACAGGGCCGCAGCAGCATTTTCATGCCGCTCGCGTGCGGGCCGTGGAGGAAGGCGTGCCTCTCGTGCGCGCGGCGAACAATGGTGTTTCCGCGCTCATCGACGCCTACGGGCATGTCCGCGGGCGGCTCGATATGGACATGCGCGGCACGGCAGATGCGCTACTTCCGGTTGCTATTCACGCGCCGCCATATGCTCGTTTCGGCGATGCTGCGTCATTTCTGCTCAGCATCAGCGTGTTGGTGGCTCTTTTTGTGTTAAGGCAGTCACGCCGCTCGTGAAGTTTTGTCCGACTCGGCATGGTTTTTTGGCGGAGCGCTGGAACTTCTGATTCCTCCGCCCATTTATAAGCTGTATTCGTCCGAGGTCTGCTTGTCCTTGTCCGGTTGGTACGTGTGTCCGTATTGACGCGTCAGGAAGCGACTTCTACGGTTGAGTGCCTCTCGGGGTAATTTTTTGGGTAGATAGATGACCAAAGAAGACGAAGAGTCGGATAACGGCTCCGGGTCGACCGAGCCGCGCAATGCGCGCCGGCCCAATCCGATCGACGCTCATGTGGGCAGCCGCGTGAGATTGCGCAGAATGGTCATGGGGTTGAGCCAGGAGAAGCTCGGCGAGCTGCTCGGTCTCACGTTCCAGCAGGTGCAGAAGTACGAGAAGGGCGTCAATCGCATCGGCGCGAGCCGGCTTTTCGACCTCTCTCACGTCCTGGGCGTCACGGTGCAATTTTTCTACGACGATATGCCGAACGCCGTCGGCAGCAGTGGCGCGGCGCAGCCCGGCGTCGCCGAGCGTCCGACCGAGCCTTATGTGGTGGACGGTGCAGGCACCCGCGACGGCCTGGAACTGAGCAAGGCGTTCGCCCGGATCAGCGATGCACGCGTCCGGCGCGCGCTGGTCGAACTCGCCAAGTCGTTGGCGACTGAACCTGATTCAGGCAATTCCAGCACATAAAACCGGCATTGCCGGCCCAGGTGTTGCCCTCGGAGCGGAGGCTCGTCTCCGCCCGATTTCGTCCACGTCTACATGGCGCTCGCCAGCTTGACCCTACCCTGAAAGCTTGCCACAAGGCGGCAGCTTTCCATGGACGATTGAACGCGAGGGGCCACGTGGCACGCAAATCCTATCTTTTCACCAGCGAATCGGTCTCCGAGGGTCACCCGGACAAGGTGTGCGACCGGATTTCCGACGAGATCGAGATCGGAAGAGCACACGTCTGAACTCCAGTCACTTAGGCATCTC
>CALFEM010000051.1 GCA_937950105.1 uncultured Alphaproteobacteria bacterium
TGATTCCGAACCTGGTCAACACGGTGAAGGGCTTCGCCGACCAGGAAAAGCAGGTGCTGACCGACGTGATCGAAGCGCGCGCGAAGGCGACGCAGGCGCAGGTGCAGCTGCCCCCGGATATTCTCACCAACCCGGAAGCGATGAAGAAATTCCAGGAGTCGCAGGCGTCGCTCGGCAGTGCGCTCGGCCGCCTCATGGCCGTCATCGAGCGTTATCCCGACATCAAGTCCGGGCAGAACTTCCTCGCCCTGCAGAGCCAGATCGAAGGCACCGAGAACCGCATCGCGGTGTCGCGGCGCGACTACATCAATGCGGTGCGCGTCTACAATACCGAGCTGACGACCATTCCGGGCCGCTGGTGGAAGTCGTTCATGTATCCGAGCGCGACGCAGATGGCGACCTTCGACGTGCCGGCGGAGGAGCAGAAGGCTCCCAAGGTCGATTTCGGCCGCAAGACCTGACGCACCCGCCGCCGCACCGGCGGTCTCATGAGAGGGTAGCGGGATGCGCGATCGTCGCCTCGGGCGAACGCCAGCGGGCACCGGCGGCACGGCTGCCGATGCCCTGTCACGTCATGGCGTGCGCGGCGCTCTCGGTGGGCTGGCGATGCTGGCGCTCGCGTTCTCTCTGGCGGTCGCCGCCGTCGCGCAGCTCGCAGGGCCGGCGGCGCCTTCGTTCCCTCGGCTCTCAGGTCGCGTCGTCGACGAGGCCAACCTGCTCGACGGTGCCACCCGCGCGCAACTGCACACCGACCTCAAGGCACTCGAGGACAAGTCCACCGACCAGCTCGTCGTCGTCACGTTGCCCTCCTTGCAGGGCTACGCCATCGAGGACTACGGCTATCAGCTCGGCCGCGCCTGGAAGATCGGCCAGGAGGGCAAGGACAACGGCGTCCTGCTGATCGTGGCGCCGAACGAACGCAAGGTGCGCATCGAGGTCGGCCGCGGGCTCGAAGGCGAGCTGACCGATGCGATGAGCCGCATCATCATCGAGAACGCCATCCTGCCGCGCTTTCGGCGGGGTGACTTCCAGGGCGGCATCGTCGCCGGCGTGCGCGACATCCACGACGTGGTCACCGGCAACGCCGAGGCGGTGAAGGAACGCGCCAAGGGCAAGCGGCGCGGCGGCGAGCCGGACTACGAAGGCCTTATCATCATCGCCGTCTGGATCGGCATCTTCCTGCTCGTCATCTACCTGAACAGCCGGCAGGCGCGAAACCATCCGGCCGGCATGAACCGCTCGCGCCGGCGCGGCGGCTTCAACGACCGCGTCATCGTCATCCCCGGCGGCTCCAGTGACTGGAGTGGCGGAAGCTGGGGTGGTGGTGGTGGCGGCGGCTTCGGTGGCGGCGGCGGAGATTTCGGCGGCGGCGGCGCGTCGGGCGGCTGGTGAAGCCGCGACGGTTTCGGATTTCATGGGTGAAGCGAATGCAGGCTCGAACCTCGACCGACAAGCGCCGCAGCAGCGCGCTCTTCACGCTCGAAGAGCAGGATCGCATTGCCGCTGCCATCGGTGACGCCGAGCGCGCCACCGCCGGCGAGATCGTCGCCGTGGTCGCCAACGAGAGCGCACGCTATCTGCACGTGCCGTTCATGTGGGCCGCGCTTGTCGCGCTGCTGGTGCCGTGGCCGCTGGTCTATTTCACGTGGTGGCCGGTGCAATGGATCTACCTGATCCAGCTCGCCACCTTCCTCGTGCTGCTCATGCTGCTGATGCCGCAACCCGTGCGGCTCGCGCTGGTGCCGCGCACGGTCAAGCGCGAGCGGGCGCACCGCCATGCGATCGAGCAGTTCCTCGCCCAGAACCTGCACACCACGGCCGGCCGCACCGGCGTGCTCATCTTTGTTTCGGTCGCCGAACACTACGCCGAGGTGCTGGCCGATACGGGTATCGACGCCAAGGTTCCCGAGGGCACCTGGCAGGAGATCGTCGACCGGCTGACCTCGCGCATTTCCGAGGGCCGGCCGGCCGACGGCTTCGTCGAGGCCATCCATGCGGCGGGCAAACACCTCTCGCAGCACTTCCCGCCGGGGAGCCACGACCCGAACCAACTCCCGAACAAGCTGATCGTGCTCGACTGAAGTCTGCCCGTGCCGCGCGTCACGTGGCTCATACGCCCGCGATGTCGCGCGCGAGCGCCGCCGCCACGGTCAGCCGCGCCACCGACAGCGGAGCACCCTCGATCGCCTCGGCGAGCCCTGCCTCGACACGCGCGAGGCTCGACGCGTGTGCCGCCCGCCAGGCTTCGACAGTCCTGCCCGGTTCTGCCGCGCTGCTGCCCTTGCCGCCGAGCGCCAGCGCCTCCACCGTCATCGCGCGATGGCTTGCGGCCAGTCCGGCGAGTGCGCTGTTGATGGCGAGACGATCGTAACGGTCCGCCGCCGTGATGTCCTGCCCCTTGCGGCGGAGGTCGCTCAGGCGCAGCGCGTCACCGATCGCGAAGTGCACGCGCGCGGCCTCCGCGAGCCGCTCGTCACCGACATGTGCCTCGCGGGCGACGAGGGCGATGTCGGCCGCCTCCGACAGCACGTCCGCCTCTGCGAGCGCTGCAGCCACCCCGATCGGCGCACCGCGGCGGTTCCACTCCGCCATCCGCGCGTCGCGCTCTGCGATCCGCGGCGCGGTCAGCACACCCTCGCTCTGGCTGACAAGGCGACGGAACACGTCAGCCACGGCCGGCATCGCATGATCGAGCGCAGCAAGGCGGCGGCCGAGTGATGCCAGTGTGGCGGCCTGCCGACGCACGAGCCGCTGCGCTTCCGCATAGAGCGAGAGCTGGTTCGAACCACCGATGCGCGTATCGAGCCCGCCGATGGCAGCGAAAAGACCTTCGGCATCGAGCATGTCGAGCGCACCGAGCATCGCTTGCGTGCTCGCCTCGACATCGAGGCCCCAGTCGTCCGCAAGCCGCGACGGCAGGTCCGGTCCACACATGTTGACGATGCGGTTGGTCAGCTCGGTCGTGACAATCTCGCGCGCCAGCGGATGGGCGGCGATATCGCTCGCATACGCATGCTGCAGCGCCGGCGGGAAATAGCTGGCCAGCAGTGGTCGCATGGTGGCTCCGTCCGGCACCTTCGAGGCGATCAGATCGTAGGACAACGCGATCTTTGCGTGCGCCAGCAGCACGGCGAGTTCGGGCCGCGTCAAACCTCGCCCGGCCTTGCGGCGTTCGCCGAGCGCACCGTCTCCCGGCAACCCTTCGAGCTTGCGATCGAGAATGCCCCGCGCTTCGAGCGACCGCATCAGATGCTGCCAGTCGCCCATCGCCTCGGCGCCGCGCCGCTCGGCGAGACTGAGCGCCAGCGACTGCTCGTAATTGTTGGCGAGGCATGCACGCGCCACGTCGTCCGTCATCGTGACCAGCAGGCTGTTGCGCGCGGCACGATCGAGACGTCCGTCAGCGAGCACCGGCGACAGCGCGATCTTGATGTTCACCTCCTGGTCGGATGAATTGACGCCGGCCGAGTTGTCGATGAAATCGGTGTTGAGGCGCACGCCGTGCACGGCGGCATCGATGCGCCCGCGCTGCGTCAACCCGAGATTCGCACCTTCGCCGATCGCCTTGACGCGCAAGCCCGACGCGGGGATGCGGATCGCGTCGTTGGCACGGTCGCCGACCTCGGCATCGCTTTCGCCGTCACCGCGCACGTAGGTGCCGATGCCGCCGAGCCAGAGCAGATCGGCCTCGCCCATCAGCACCGCGCGCATCAGCTCTGCAGGCGGCACGCTCGCGGCATCGATGCCAAGCAGCACCCGCATCTGGGCAGTGACCGCCACCGACTTGGCGCTGCGCGAGAACACACCGCCACCCTTCGAGATCAGCGAGCGGTCGTAATCCTGCCAGCTCGAGCGCGGCAGCGCGAATATGCGCTGGCGCTCGACAAAGCTCGCCTCGGCGTCGGGTTCGGGATCGATGAAGATGTCGCGATGATCGAAGGCAGCCACGAGGCGGATCTTGCGCGACAGCAGCATGCCGTTGCCGAACACGTCGCCCGACATGTCGCCGACGCCGATGACGCGCACCGGTTCAGACTGGATGTCGTGATCCATCTCGCGGAAGTGCCGCTTGACGCATTCCCACGCGCCGCGCGCGGTGATGCCCATCTTCTTGTGATCGTAGCCGGCCGATCCACCCGAGGCGAAGGCATCGTCGAGCCAGAAATGGTGGTCCGCCGACAGCGCGTTGGCGAAATCGGAAAAGGTCGCGGTACCCTTGTCGGCGGCCACCACCAGGTAGGGGTCGTCGCCATCCCGGCGCGTCACACCGGCGGGATGCACGATCTCATGCCCTGCGAGATTGTCGGTGATGTCGAGCAGCGTCGACACGAACGTGCGGTAGGCGGCAATACCGACGCGCATGACTTCGTCACGCGCGGCGCCCGGCACGATGCGCTTCGGCACGAAGCCGCCCTTCGCACCTTGCGGCACGATCACCGTGTTCTTCACCTGCTGCGCCTTGGCGAGGCCCAGCACCTCGGTGCGGAAATCCTGCGGCCGGTCGGACCAGCGCAAGCCACCGCGCGCGATCGGTGCGAAGCGCAGGTGCACGCCGTCCACCTCCGGCGACGACACCCAGATCTCGCGAAACGGACGCGGCGCCGGCGCGTCGGCGACATCGCGCGTCGCAAGCTTGAACGCGATCGTCTGCGGCACGCTCCCGTGCTCGTCGCACATGAAGTAGTTGGTGCGCACCGTCGCCGCGACGAGGCTCGCGAGGCTGCGCAGGATCCGATCCTCGTTCAGACTCTCGACCGAAGCGAGCGCGCCCTCGTACGCGGTGCGCCAGTCTACCTCGCGGCGCGTGCGCTCGGCGTCATCCAAAGGCGAGCCGGGATCGAGCCGTACCTTGAACAGGCGCACGAGATCGCGGGCACGGTCGGCATGCTTCACCAGCGTTTCGGCGATATAGCGCGGTCCGTGCGGCAGGCCGATCTGGCGCATGTAGCCGGCATAGGCGCGCAGCATCGCCGCCTCGCGCCAGTCGCATTCTGCCGCGAGCACGAGACGGTTGAAGGCGTCGTTCTCGGCGCGACCCGAGAACACAGCGAGGAAGGCGTCCTCGAGCGCCGCGTCGACGCGCACGAGATCGATGGCGCGGCGATCGAACGTGACGAGCGTCATGTCGTGAATGAAGACTTCGCGCGGCCGATCGCCGAGCACGGGCTTCACCGTATAGGTGCGCTCGTCGATCACGGTGAAGCCCATGTTCTCGAGCAGCGGAACGCGCTCACTCAAAGGGATCGCATGATCGAAACGGTAGATCGCGACACGCACGCTCGATTGAGAACTTCCCGCGCCGCCGCCGTAGAAGTCGATCGCCGCCGGCGCCTCATCGGAGAGCCGCTCGATACGATCGATATCGTCGAGCGCGCGGGCCGGGCCGAACGTCTCCGCATAGGCGGATGAAAACGCCGTCGCATAGCGCGCCAGCCGCTCGGGCGACTCCGACAGTTCCGCCGCCAGCCGGTCGTTCCACGTCGCCGCGATGTCCTCGACCGCCTCTTCGAGCGAAGATTCCTCGATCTCCGGAGTGCGGCCCTCGTAGCGGCCGATAATATAGTGCACGCGCACCAGCGGACCCTGGGTGAAGTACGGCTGGAACGTCACCATGCGGCCCTTGAACGCATCGGCGAGCAATGCGCCGATGCGCTCGCGCACCGCTGTCGAGAAGCGATCGCGCGGCACGAACACCAGAACCGAGACGAAGCGGTCGAAACGATCGCGGCGCACCAGCACGCGCACGCGCGGATCGAACTCGAGTTGCAGCAGCGCCGGAACCCAGCTCGCCAGTTGGCGAACGCCGATCTGGAACAGCTCGTCGCGCGGGAACGTATCGAGGATGTTCTGCAGCATGCGGCCCTCGTGGCTCGCACGCTTGACGCCGCTCTCGGCGAACACCCGCTCGGCCTTGAGGCGCAGGAAGGGAATCTCGGCAGGCGGCGCGGTATACGCTGTCGCGGTGAACAGACCGACCATGCGCAATTCGCCGGTGAGCCGGCCATCGGCGCCGAAGGTCTTCAGCCCGACGTAATCCATGTGCACGCGACGGTGCACCCGGCTGACGACATTCGACTTGGTGATGATGATGGGCCAGGGCTTCAGATAGAAGCGGCGCACCTCGTCCGTCAGCGCCACCAGCTCACGGCCGCGCCTCAGCACATGCACATCCGGATCGGCGAGGATACCGAGGCCGGAACCTGCAACGACCTGCAGGCCGCCCGTCTCCGGCGCGCCATCGATGCGATACTCGCGCATGCCGAGAAAGACGAAATTGCCGGCGCGCATCCAGCGACAGAAGGCAAGCGTTTCCGCAACCAGGGGATCAGCCGTGGCGACGTTCCGCGCCTCGAGCGCGGCAATGGCGGCGTCGAGCCGTGCCATCATGCCGGACCAGTCCGTGACGGCGGCGTCGACCTCGTCGAGCACACTGCCTATGGCGCCGGCCAGCGTGTCCGCGGAGGCTTCGTCGAGCGGCGCGGCCACTACCAGGATCAGGCTTTCGTCTCGCCATGGATCCGACCGGGCGGCCCCCGTTTCGCGCCCGTCGTCGGCGCCATCTGTGGCGCCCTGCAGGTCGATGAGCGAGCCGTGAGCATCACGGCGCACGCGCAGCAGCGGATGCAGGACGAGTTGTGGACGCACCGTGCGGGCCTGCAACTCGCCGAGCACCGAGGAGACGAGAAACGGCTTGTCGTCGTTCACGGCGACGACCACCGTCACCCCGAGATCGGAAGAGCACACGTCTGAACTCCAGTCACTT
>CALFEM010000052.1 GCA_937950105.1 uncultured Alphaproteobacteria bacterium
CCGCGTGACCGGACGGGGGCTGTTGTGGATCTCGGTCAGCAACTATCTGATCCTCGTGCTCGGCGCGACGATCGTGACCTTGCTGCTGACAGCATTGGCGCTGCTGGCGTGGCAGTCGTTCGGAACGGGCATGGTCGATCCGCGCCGCTCTGCGGCGATCGTCACCGGCCTCGGCTTCGTGTTCCTGCTCTCGATGGGCATGCTGCTACCGGTGACACAGGCGCGCACGACCGGTTACATGATGCGCAATCTCGTGCTCGCAGGCGGCCTCGACATGGCGAGCATCGCCGCCGGCGCCGAGCCGGCGGGCACTCGCGGAGAAGGGTTGGCGCAAGCCTTCGACATCGATGCCCTATGACGGCGGCAACAGCGGCGGCGCCCTGTTCGAGGCCCGCTTCGGCGACGGCAAGACGGCGGCGGCGCGCGACATCCGTGTGTCGATCGGCGAGCGCGGCCTGCTGCTGTATCTCGGTGACGCCGAGCCGATGATCTGGCCCTACGGCGCGCTTTCGACCGCCGAGCCGATCTCCTCGCACGCGGTCGACGCGCTCGTCGCCTACAAGCACATGCCCGGCGCCAGCCTGTTCGTGCCGAGCGGCCTCTTTGCCCGCCAGCTCGCCGAGGCGGCGCCGCACCTCACCACGCGCGCGGCGCGGCGGCGCTCTGCGACACCATGGCTGGTCGCAGCCGGCATCGTGGTCGTCATCGCCGCCGGCGTCTCGCTGCTGCAGCTTTCGCCGGCCCGCGCCGTCGCATCGCTGATGCCGGACAAGGCGCGCAAGGCGCTCGGCGACAGCACCATCCGCTCCATGACCGCCGGAAAAAAGGTTTGCAGCACGCCCGCTGGCCGCATCGCTGTCGACAGGCTGGCCTCCCGCCTCACGGATGCCGCCCCCGCGGGCACGCGCTTCGACGTCGTCGTGGTGGACTGGGGGCTGGTCAATGCTTTCGCCGCGCCCGGCAACCGCATCGTACTGACGCGCGGCCTCATCAACGAAGCCGGCGGGCCGGATGAAGTGGCGGGCGTGCTGGCGCACGAGATGGGCCACGGCATCGGCCTGCATCCCGAGACCGGCGTCGTGCGCGCCATCGGCCTCAGCGCGGCGGTGGAGTTGATGCTCGGCGGCGGCGGCGGCACGCTGTCGAACATCGGCTTGCTGCTCGCACAATTGAGCTACACGCGCGCGGCCGAAGCGGAAGCCGACGAAACCGGCCTCGCCCTGCTCAAGGACGCCGGCATCTCGCCCGCCGGTATCGCCTCGTTCTTCCGCCGCATGGAGAAGAAGTTCGAAGGCGACGGCAATGATCGAAAGCCGGGCGAGAACATCTCGTCTGACAGCGGCGCGAGCGGCGGTTTCGCCGGCATGCTGCGCACACATCCTGCGACGCGCGACCGCATCCGCCGCATCGAGGCCGCCGACAAGTATCCCGTGACGCCCGCCCTCGCCGCTTCCGAATGGGCGGCGCTGAAAGCCATCTGCGGGGCGCCGAAGCCGGCCGAGTAACCTGGTGGCGTCGGCCCGTGGAGCGGCGGCAGAGTTTTGCCCGGCCAGCAAGGGCGCTTTGCCGTTTGCGCCGTGATCGCGCCCGGCGCGGGCCGCAATTTCCGGCGAGCATCTGGAACGAGACGAGTCGCATGCGCATATGCAGGCGTGCATACGCAAGTTCCGGCGGCGGGTCGGTGCGGAACGCGGACGAGAGGTGACATGAGCGCAGGCGGCGGCACTCCGGCAGACGTCCCCCGGCCACGACCGATGGCAGCGACGTCGGCATCGCGTGCAGACATCGCCGCCCGCGCCGCGATCGGCGCCAGGGTTGCTCGCCCGGCACGCCCGCATCGCGATCCCCGGGCCAGACTGTTCGGCAAGATCGTCCTGTTCCTGATGCTGTTCGCTGGCGTCGCCGGCTACCTCGCCTCGCCGCTGATTGCCGCGCATTCGATCCGCGATGCCGTGGCACGCGGCCATTCGGACTATCTGCGCGACCGCATCGACTGGCCGCAGATCCAACAGACGCTGAAGTCTTCAATGACGACCTATGCGCTAGGGTCCGCCGATGCATCGTCCGGCTCCACTTTGGATACGGCCGAGGTCGAGCCGCCGTCAAAACCGTCGTTCTGGCAGCGTCTCAAGCAGGGCTACGGACGCCGCGTCGTGCACGGTATGGTCGACAGCTACGTCACGCCGGAGTCGTTGCCGAAGCTGTTCGCGTATCGCGAGAGCTATCACGAGACCGTCGGCAGCGTGCCGGTCGAGCCCGAGGCGACGACGTGGAGCGGCAAAATCGCGCGCGAGTGGCGGCGGCTGAAGCGCGCCGAGTTCCTGTCACCGACGCGCTTCGCCGTCGAGGTGCAGGATCGCTTCACGCCGGGCAAGAGCATCGCGGGAGAACTCGAACTGCGCGCGTCGGGTGCCGGCATCGGCTGGCATCTCGTCAGCCTCGAGGTGAAGGGCAAGCGCGAGGCCGTCAGCATGCCGCGCGCGATGT
Source organism: uncultured Alphaproteobacteria bacterium (assembly GCA_937950105.1). Classification (GTDB taxonomy): domain Bacteria; phylum Pseudomonadota; class Alphaproteobacteria; order Rhizobiales; family Hyphomicrobiaceae; genus JAEUMD01. The sequence goes on from CALFEM010000052.1 coordinate 2,488, forward strand.
CAGGCGCCTGGTCGCGGATGAAGCAGGCGGCGCTGCCGGCGACGGCACGAGCGAGCGCGACGGACTGAGCGGCGGCAGAAACATGCCGCCATCAGCGCTCAGTTCAATCTGATTTCTTCTTCGCAGTCTTGCGAGATGCGGCGCTCTTGCTCGACGACTTGCTCTCGTTCGCAGCCTCGCGCGCGGGAAGTCCCTTGCGCTTCGTCTCGGCGAACTCCTCGAGCTGGTCTTCGGTCATCGACTCGTACATCGAGCGCGAGGCGCCCTTGAGCTTCGACTTCGGCGTCTCGCCGCGCTTGGCGGAGAGCGCTGCTCCCGCCGCCTTCTGCTGTGCTTTCGATTTCGCCGGCATGACTGATCGCTCCACTCGTTTGGTTCCGAGCGGGCAACGCGAGCGGACGGCGCGCGTTCCAGCGGGCGCCGTCTCCTGCTTGCTGAAATCAGGCTTCGAGGCGCTTCAACGCGGCGGCGAGCTTTTTCACGATACCGGCGAGTTCGGCCTTGCGCTCCTGCGCTTCCTCGATCGCCTCCGGCTTGGCCCGCTCCATGAAGCTCTGGTTCGAGAGCTTGGCGTCCATCTTGCCGATATCGACCTCGGCCTTCTCGATCTCGCGGGCGAGGCGCTTCTTCTCGGCGTCCATGTCGATGATGCCGGCGAGCGGGAGCGCCGCCGTCGTCTCACCGACCACGATGATCGCCGCGCCCTTCGGCGCGGCCTTGGCGAGCGTGACGTCGTCGATGCGCGCCAGCCGCTTCAGCGTATCGCCGTGCGTGGCGAGCCGCTCGCGCAGCAGCTTGCCGCCCTCGACGATGACCAGCGGGATTTTCGCGCCCGCCGGCACGTTCATTTCGCTGCGCACCGAGCGGATTTCAGAAACGAGGCTCACCAGCCAGCCGATCTCGGCGTCCGCCTGCTCCGAGGCGAGACCCTTCGGCTCCGGCCATTGCGAGAGGGTGAGCAGGCTCTGGCGCTTCTCGCCGTGCTCGACCATGTGCGCCCACAGCTCCTCCGTGATGAAGGGCATGAACGGGTGCAGGATCTTCAATATCTGGTCGAGCACCCAGGCGGTGGTGGCGCGCGTCTCGGACTTCGCGGCGCTCTCGTCGCCCATCAGAACCGGCTTGATGAGCTCGAGATACCAGTCGCAGAAGATGCCCCAGACGAATTCGTAGGCCGCGCCCGCTGCCTCGTTGAAGCGATAGGCTTCGAGCGCCTCGGTCACGGCGCTCGCGGCGCGCTCGGTCTCGCCGACGATCCAGCGGTTGACGGTCTCCTTCACGTTAGCCGGATCGAAGTCGCGCTGGCGCACGCACTCGTTCATCTCGGCAAAGCGCGAGGCGTTCCACAGCTTGGTCGCGAAGTTGCGATAGCCCTCGACGCGCGAAGTCGCGAGCTTGATGTCGCGGCCCTGCGCGGCCATGGCGGCGAGCGTGAAGCGCAGCGCGTCGGCGCCGTACTGGTCGATCAGCACCAGCGGGTCGATGACGTTGCCTTTCGACTTCGACATCTTCTGCCCCTTCTCGTCGCGCACGAGGGCATGGATGTAGACGTCGCGGAACGGCACCTCCTTCATGAAGTGCAGGCCCATCATCATCATGCGGGCGACCCAGAAGAAGATGATGTCGAAGCCGGTGACGAGCACGCTGGTCGGATAGTAGCGCTTCACCTCGGGCGTGGCGTCCGGCCAGCCGAGCGTCGAGAACGGCCACAGCGCGGACGAGAACCACGTGTCGAGCACGTCCTCGTCGCGCTTCAACTCGACGGCTTTACCGTACTTCTTCGTCGCGCTCGCCGCCGCCTCGGCTTCGTCCGCCGCGACGAACACGTCGCCATCCGGGCCGTACCACGCCGGGATCTGGTGGCCCCACCAGAGCTGGCGCGAGATGCACCACGGCTGGATGTTGCGCATCCACTCGAAGTAGGTCTTCTCCCAGTTCTGCGGCACGAACTTCGTCTTGCCGGTCTCGACCGCCTTGATCGCATCCTTCGCCAGCTCGGCGGCGTTGACGTACCACTGGTCCGTCAGCCATGGCTCGATCGCCACGTTCGAGCGGTCGCCATGCGGCACCGTATGCGTGGTCGGCTCGATCTTCGCCAGCAGGCCGGCCTTGGCCATGTCCTCGACGATCTTCACGCGCGCGGCGAAGCGATCCATGCCGCGATACGCAGCCGGAATCTGCGCCGCCTCTGCCGCCGCGCCGTCGAGAATGAGGGCGTGCGCGTCGAGCACGTTGATCTGCGCGAGGTTGTGGCGCTTGCCGACCTCGAAGTCGTTGAAGTCGTGCGCCGGCGTGATCTTCACCGCGCCGGTGCCCTTCTCCGGATCGGAGTATTCGTCCGCCACGATCGGTATCTCGCGGCCGACCAGCGGCAGCTTCACTTTCTTTCCAACGATTGCGCTGTAGCGCTCGTCCTCCGGATGCACCGCGACGCCCGAGTCACCCAGCATGGTCTCGGGTCGCGTCGTCGCCACCACGATGAACTTCGACGCATCGTCGGCCAGCGGATAGCGGAAGTGGTACATGTGCCCGCTCGGGTCCTTCGCCAGCGCCTTCGCCAGCGCGCCCGCGTCGAACGCGACCACGTTACCGTCCTTGTCCATCTGCCCGTCCTCCCATTTCAGGGAGCCCTTCTTCTCGACCTGCACCACCTCGAGGTCGGAGATCGCGGTCTGAAACTTCGGGTCCCAGTTGACCAGCCGCTTGTCCTTGTAGATCAGGCTCCTTCCGTTGGAGTCTTTGGCCCGATACAGCTCCACGAACACCTTGCGGACGGCGGCCGAAAGCCCTTCGTCCATGGTGAAGCGCTCGCGGCTCCAGTCACACGAGGCGCCGAGCCGCTTCAACTGGTTGATGATGGTGCCGCCGCTCTCTTCCTTCCACGCCCACACTTCCCTGAGGAGCGCCTCGCGGCCCATCGCGCGGCGATCGGGCTTCTTGTCGGCGGCGAGCTTCCTCTCCACCACCATCTGCGTGGCGATGCCGGCGTGGTCCGTGCCCGGCTGCCACAGCACGTCCTTGCCGCGCATACGCTCGAAGCGCGCCAGCACGTCCTGCAGGGTGTTGTTGAGCGCGTGCCCCATGTGCAGGGAGCCGGTGACGTTCGGCGGCGGAATGACGATGCTGTAGGGCGCGGCGTTGGCGCTGAGGCGATCCTTGCGGCCGCATTTGAAGGCCTCGGCCTTGGTCCATTCGGCGTCCACGCGCGGCTCGATGGCCGCCGGCTGGTAGGTCTTTTCGAGCATGGTTTCCCGTCGCGCCAGAAGCGGCGCATCTCCGACAATACAGGCGGCGGTGGTAGGCCCGGGCCCCGAAGCTGTCAACCTGAGGGCCGGGACGCGCGCACCCCGCGCCCGGCCGCGTCCGAAAGCGAGCGGCGCCGCACGGGGGAGCCGCGCGACGCCGATATGCCCGATTCCGTGCGGCGAGAACTGTTACTCGGCGGCCTTGCGCGGCGGCTGGCCCGGAGCCTGACCCGGCATCTGATTGATGGTCTTCAGCCCTTCGGCCAGCTCGATACGTAGCGCCTTCTCGACCATGCGCGGCATGTTCGCCTCGAGCCACTCGCGCAGCATCGGGCGGAGCAGCTCGGCGACCATGTCCTCGATGGTGCGAACGCCGACCAGCGGCCGTTCGACGGGGGCGATGGAGGTGGATGGCGGTGCGGCAACGGCTGTCGCGGGCGGGGCAGGCGTGACGGGCGGTTGCTGCGCCACCAAGGCCGTCAACCCGGCCAGCATGGGCTCGGCCGTCGTCACCGGCGGACGCGCGGGCTCGGCCTTCGCCGCGACCTGAGCGGGCGGAGGAGCGGATGGAGCAACCGCCGGCTTGGCTGCCGGCGGCTCGGCCGGTGCCTTGTCGACCGGCATCTTGGGTGCGACCGGCCTCGCGGCAACCGGCGACGTCTTGACCACCGGAATGGCCGGCGCGGGCTGACCAGCGGCAGGCTTCGGCCGCACGACGACCGACACGTTTTGCGGCGGGCGCGGCTCGGGAGCGGGCGGCGGCGGCAGCTTCCCGGCCGGCTCGGCAGGCACCGGCGGGCTCGCCTCGGCCTTGGTGATGGCGGGCTTCGACGGCGCGCTCGCAGCCGTTTCCTTGCTCGGCGGAAGCGGCTCGGGAAGCGCCGCGGCCGTGGTGCCAGGGGCGCCGGGAGATGACGCGGCAAGCCCGGCGGCCAAGGCACCGAGCGCCGAGCGCGTATCGTCCGTTTCGATCAGGTCATCGAGATCGTCAGCCGTCACTGCCGGCTCGACGGGCGCCGCAGCTGTCGCATCGTCGAGCGGCACGGCACCCAGCGCCGGCTCGGACATCGCGGCGATGACGACCGGCTCGCCCGGCGGCGGCAATGGCGCCGGTGGCACCGGCTTGGCGGCTGCAATGCGCGCCGTCAGCATCTTGTCCATGGCGCGCGACTTGTCGGTGCTCGGCGACATCGACGGCGCAGCGGTTTCGGCAGGCTCGTCGTTGTCCGGCGCCTTGGCAGCGGCGGGCATGGGTGGCAACACCGGCTCCGTTACGGCTGGCGCCGCTACGGCAGCCGCGCGGGGCGCAGGGGCGTCGTCACGCTGCGGCACGATGGCGCCGAGGTCGATCGAACGGCGCGCGAACACGCGGCCGCCGGAGGTCTCGAGGCGCGACGCCGCAGTGTCGTCCAGTGCAGCGGGCGCCGGAGCCTGCAGCGGATTGATCGCCAGCGGCGGCAGCGCGGGTGAAGCGGCGATCGGCGGCAGCGGCGGATCATCGAGCAGGTCGCCGAGATCGCTTTCGAGCGACGGCATCCGCGGCACGCCCGGCAGCGCAGGCGCCGGCGCCGCTTCAGCGGGCGCAGCGATCGACGGCTTGCCGCCGCCCAGAGCTTCGACGATGCGGTCGAGCGCCGGCTCGACCCTCGCGGAGGGCAACGGCGCGGGCGCCGCCACCGGCAGCGCCGGCTCGGCGGAGGGGGCGCCAAAACGCGGTGCCGGAATGGCAGCAGCCGAGGGTGTGGGTGCAGGTGCCGGAATGGCGGCCGACATGGCCGCGGCAACCGGATCGACCGGCAGAGCGGCAGCAGACGCAGCGCGTGCGAGAGGTGACGGCGCGGGGACCTCGGATCGAGCAGCCGCCGCCGGAGCAGGAGCAGGAGCAGGAGCAGGAGCAGGAGCAGGAGCAGGCACTGGTGCTGCCGGAGCACGGGCCGCGGCCAGCGGCGCAGCGGGACGTGACGACAGCGAAGCAGGCGACGGACCTTGTCCGCCCGTCGTCGGCGCCGTGGCAGGAACGCGCGGTGCCGGCGGCATCGGACGGACACCTGCGGGCTCCTCGGAAATGATCCGGCGGATCGACGCCAGGATCTCGTCCATCGAAGGTTCCGCTGCCTTCTCCGCTCGCGTCATGGTCCGTGACCTCAGCTACCCAGATCCGCCCCGCACGGGGACCGGTCGATACATGCACGAAGGCATCGCGAAACGAGCCGCGATGCCGAGCATTCCGCTATGGTCGTACACCGTCATAAGCGGCGCTTCAATGCGACGCGCGCGGTTTATATCGCCTGCGCACACTTCAGACCAATGCGCGTGGATTGGCGCAATTGTGTGGTGTCACGAGTTGCTTTTGCCACTCGCCACGTTTTCCGCCAGCTCCATGTGCAGAGCCTGCTCGACGATGCGCGGCATGTTGTCGGCGATCCATTGCCGGAGCATCGGCCGCAACAGTTCCGCAGCAGAGTCGGGCAAACCGGGCCGCTCGTATTCAACCTCGCTTGCGGCGGACGCGAGGCCACACGCGATGGCCAGTTCGTTGCGCAACTGGTGCGCCTGCTCCATGGTCGCCAAGGCCATGGCGTCGCCCTGACATGCCTCATCCGCTGTCGCGCAGACCGGTGCCGACGGTTCGCACGCTCCCATGCGCCGCATGCGCGTGTCGAGAAACGACACCATCTCGCGGCTGACCGTGACCTCTGCGACGCGTGCTCTATCACCGCCCGGTGCTGCCTGGTCTGCCGAGGGGGCGTCGATTGCTTCGCCGTCCGCGCCCGACAACTCCGCCGCCGGTTCCGGATGCGCAACCGCGGCGCTGTCGTGCGCCGCGACCGCCGCCACGCCGGCGATCGAACGCCCGGCAACGCCCAGCGCCTGCATGAGGCGGTTCCCGCGCGCGGGCCGCAGCTCCGTAATGTTGTTGCGGGCGGCGCTCCCCCGGCGCATCCCGCCGTTGCGGATGATGGACGGCAGATCACTCACGTCCGGCACGACGATGTCGTCGTTGAGCGCGACGACATCGTCGCCCCCCGCCACCACCACTGCGGCGCCGGCACGGTCGCCGCGGGCCAGGGGCGAAACCCTGCGATCCGCCGCCTTGCGGCGTATGTCGTCGAGGATTTCCTCCATCGATTGCACATTGCTGTTGCCGGGGGTGTTCATACGCCAACTCCGTTTCGCACTGCTGAGCGCGAGCCGCGCAACGGACGTCTTCTCGAGGCGCAATCCGGCGTAGCGCCGGGCAAGCACCCACCGCTTCAGCGCGACGGAAAAAAACCGGCGCGCAAATGACCAGCGATTTGCAGATCGAGAAGACCGGGCCCGTCACCCGGCTCATCGAGGTTCTGAGACGAACCTCCCGGCCCCGGCACGCGAAACGTGAGCATCGCGCGCTTCCCCCACACCAGACTTCAGTAGGGGCGATCCACGGCAAACATTGGGCGGCATCGCGGCTTTTGCCGACGCTCGCCCGTACTCGGAATTGAGCACATCGAAAGGGAGCTTATTGAGCGAGACTTATTTGTAGGGCTCGGCGGAGCGCTCGACGCGCGTCGGCCAGACATCCAGCGTCTCGCGGCGGCCGTCCTCGTGCGTGATGGACAGGCCGTACCACTTGCGGCGCACTTCCTCGTAGTGGATTTCCGGGTCGTAGACCTCGGACGCGGCACCGATGCGCGATGCCTCCAGCCGCCCGATCGCCGACAACACCGAGTAGCCGGCGACGACGAGGTTGCGCTGATCGGTGACGAGCTGAACCTGCGCGTTGAGCAGCTCCTGCTCGGCGTTGAGCACGTCGATGAGGGTGCGCTGACCGACCTTTTCTTCCTCGCGCACGCCGGTCAACGCCGTCTGGTTCGCGGCGACCTGGGTCCGGTCGGACTGCACCTGCGCGCGTGCCGCCTGGTACTGCGACCACGACGCGATCACGGCTTCGCGCACCTGCGTGCGCACCAGTTCGATCTGCTGCAGGCGCGCGACGTGTGAATGCTTGGCTTGCCGCACGCGCGCGGCGACCTGACCGCCCTGATAGATCGGCACGTTGACGCGGCCGACCACGGTGCCGCTTTCCGTCTCGTCGGTATTGCGCGACGGATCGAAGCGCTCTGCCCACGTCGCCTCGAGTTGCGCCGACGGCAGCATCTCGCCGCGGATCTGGTCGACGGTGTGGCGCGCCGCCTCTTCCTGGTAGAGCGCGGAGATGATGAGCGGATTCTCCTGCTCCCCGGCCGCGAGCGACGATTCGAGGCTGTTCGGCAGCTGCGACTCCGGCGGGCCGGGATCGACAAGATTGCTCGGCGGATGACCGATGACCCGCTCGTAGGTCGCGCGACTGCTCTTCAGGTTGGCCTTCGCCAGATCGAGAGCGGAAATGGAGCCCGCGCGACGCGCCTGCGCCTGCGCCACGTCGGTGCGCGTCACCTCGCCGACGGCGAACCGGTCCTCGGTCGCCTTCAATTCGCGCGTCAGCACGGTGACGTTGTTTTCCTGCAGGCGAACCACGGCCTGATCGCGGACCACGTCGACGTAGGCCGTCACCGCCTCGAGCAGGATCGACCGTTCGGTATCACGCAGCGTTTCCCGGCCCGAGCGCACGTTGGCCTCGGCGACCTTGACCCCGTACACCGTGCGCAGGCCGGTAAACAACGGCTGCACCAGATTGATCGAGTAGCCGCGATGCGCCGTGGTGCCGTTGTTCGGGGACGAGGGCCGCGTCTCGCTATGGTCGAGGCCGACGTCGGCGCTGGCGGAAATATTGGGCCGGTAGCCCGAGTTGGCGATGGCGACGCCTTCGTCGGTGGCGCGCAACGCCGCCCGCTGCGAGTCGATCGACGGATTGTAGCGGTAGGCGCTCGCGAGCGCCTGCGTCAGCGTCTCGGCGGACACGACCTGAGCTCCGCCAAACAGCGTGAGCACCGCCACGGACGCGCCAGCGAGCATCGCACGCATGCGCCGCATCGTTGGCCGATGATCCTTTGCCGCTTGATCGAGCATCCCGCCTTCAGCCTGTGATCGTGATCCGGAAACCGGTCTGCGCCCCCGCTGGGCAGCAGTTCGAAACAACAACCCGATTCGACCGGATGGCAAAAGGTTTAGATCACGTTATCAGACCGCCGGAAGCGAATAAGCCGTTCAATCCTGCGCTCGGGGCCGCCGAGTTGCGCGGCGGACACATCGACAGACTTATGCCTGTTCTGGCTCTAAGGCGGCAACCGGAAGCTAGCGGGTGGGCGCCCCCTCAATCCAGAGGGGCTTCAGACATGGAGCGCTGAGCGCCCTCGTCTGAACCGATGGCGGTAGAGCATCATCCGATCGCACGGAAACGCCTTCGGCGATTCAGCGGTCGGATAAAGCTGCTCCAGCAGTTTAGAACGAGAGCGCTTGCATCCGATCAGTGAACCGCAAAGCGGTTCTGTCTGATCGGATAGCGCTCTACCGCAGCAGGTCCCGCAGCCGGGGCACCGCCGGTTGCTCGTCGTCGATGGCGCCGCGAAGCCTGAGACGGGCCGCCGCAGGGGCCTGCGGCGGGGCGGCCCGAATGACCGGTTCGTCGGCGATGGTGGTGCCGACCCACTTGTCGCGCACCTCGGCGTAATGGCGGG
>CALFEM010000053.1 GCA_937950105.1 uncultured Alphaproteobacteria bacterium
CTCTTCCGATCTGTGATCCGTCCGGAGCCGCTGCTCGCCCCGCGCTACGTGCTGCCGATCCTCGGCATGGTGCTCGGCAACGCCATGACGGGTGTCAGCCTGGCACTCGATACGCTGACGCAGACGGCGCATCGCGAACGCGCGTCGATCGAGGCCCGTCTCGCCCTCGGCGCACCGCGCTTCGAGTCGCTCTCGGAGGTGACGCGGCGCGCGCTGAAGACCGGCATGATGCCCATCATCAATGCCATGGCGGCCTCGGGTATCGTCTCGCTGCCGGGCATGATGACCGGCCAGATCCTCGCCGGCGTCGATCCCGTCGACGCGACGAAATATCAGATCCTGATCATGTTCCTGCTGGCCGGGACGACCGCGCTCGGCGTGGTGCTCGCCGTCATGGGCGGCGTGTTGCTCATCACCGACGAGCGCCACCGGCTGCGCCTCGACCGGCTGGCACCGGGCCGGGCGGCCGGCCGCTGAAACTTCCGCGCCCGCAACGTGCGGACCCGGCTCACGCCAACGCGGACCCGACGCGGAAACGCCGCGCGGTTGCTGCCGCGCGGCGCCTCGAACGGGTGATTTTGATGGCGCCTGCGCTTACTGCGCGGGCTTGGCCGGCGCAGTCTGAGCCGGAGCTTCGACCTTGGCGGCGGGCGCAGCCGGAGCAGCGGGCACAACCTTGGCGGCCGGAGCAGCCGCCGGCTTCGGCAGCGTACCGGTGGTGATGGCGGCGCCGGCCGGTGCCGGTGCCTTGGCCTCGACCGGAGCGGCAGCGGGCTTCGCCGGGGCGGGAGCTGCCGGCGCCTTCACCTCGATCGGAGCCGCCGGCTTGGCCGGCGCCGCCGGAGCGGCAACCGGGGTCGCAGCCGGCTTCTCGACGGCGGGCTTGGCGACGGCCGCCTTCTCAGGCGCAGGCTTCGCCACCTCGGCCTTCGCCGCAGGTGCATCGGCGGCCTTCTCGGCTGCCGCCTTGGCCGGCTCGGCGAGCCGTTTCGCCGCGGCCTTCGCCGCCTTCTCGGCCGCATCGTTGGATGCCTCGGCCGCGCCGACCTTGCCCGCAGCCGCCGTCACCGGCTTGGCGCCGGGCTGCTTCTCGTCCCAGCACACGTCGGCTTCGGCGCGGCAGGTGTGCTCGTCGAACACGACGAAGTCGAGGAACAGGTCGCACTTCACGGTCTTGGTACCGGTCTTGTACTTGGCGATGCCGTTCTCGCTGGCCCACTTGGCGATGTAGCCGTCGAGCAGCTTCTTGGCATCGTTGGTCGGGCCTTCCTTGCCGTAGTCGTTCACCGAGAAGCCGAGCCGCGTGCACTTGGCGTGCGCAGGCAGCGCGGCGAGGGTGAGGACGGCGGCGGCAGTGGCGCCAGCCATGAGGGTGCGGAACGACAGCATGTGTGACCTCTTGGAAACCCGATCCATTGGCCGAGTCCTATAGCGGGCCGCCGGGATGCTGCCTATAGCCCGGCCTGTGCACACCACGATTGAGCGCTGGTTACTCCAAACATTTCGCGGGCGCGTTGCCCTGGCAACGCACCCGCGAAAATTGGAAGCAACACGCGATTTCCACGACGCAGCGGCGGATTGCGCCCGCAGCTTTGCATGTCATGTGAGCTGAAGCGCGCCGCCTCAGTTCATGTACGGCATGTCACCGCCGTAGGAATTGTTCGACCCCGAGCTGCCCGAGTTGAAGAAGAAGCCGCTGTCGAACGGACCCGAGCTGGACTGGTTCTTCTCCATCGAGGGATCGCGCAGCACGTTGCCGCGACCATAGCGGCCGTTGGCGTCGCCATAGGTGTTGATGGCATCGGCATAGGTGTAGGAATAGCCGCCGCGGCGGGCGACGTAGCCGCGCACCTGCGGTCCCCCGCGATACGATTTCGCGTGCTTGCCGTGCCAGCCGCGACCACCCGCCTCGACCGGGGCCGACGTGGTGAAACCGGCAACGGCAATGGCCACGGCGGCCACCAGCATCTTACGCATCATGACGATTTGCCTCTTTGTGACGGAGCGCCGACGGCGCCCGGCGGAAACCCGATGGCGGACAGGCTAAACCAAATCGTCAACGAAACCTTCAACGAACCGAAAAAGTTCGAAGCATCCTCGATGGCTGTCGCAGACGCGCAACGCCGCGCTGACGGATCTGCACGCGTTTTCCGGGGAGCCATTCGCCGCGGTTCGCGCCTATCTCTTTCAACGGATCGTACCGCATAGCTACGAAAGTTGCGTGTTAAACAGCCTCACCCCCGCTTCGCGGAGGTCGCCCCGGCCCGGCCATTGCCCGGCGGGCGAGCGGTTCTCGGAGGACACGTCATGGAAAGCCTGCTTCCCCTCATCATCCAGCTTCTGAGCGGTGCCGCCGGCGGCAACATCGTCGGCGCGCTGGTCAAGCGCATCAGCCTCGGCCTGCTCGGCAACTTGCTCGCCGGCATTCTCGGCGGCGGGCTCGGCGGGCAGATCATCGGCGGCATGCTCGGCCTGCCGACGGGCGGCGGCGGTGCGCTCGACATCGGCTCGATCCTCGGCCAGGTCGCCAGCGGTGGCGCCGGCGGCGGTATCGTCATGGTCGTCATCGGCATCATCAAGAGCCTGCTCAGCCGTCGCTGAGACCGAGACCGACGATCCAAAACGAAGAATGGCCCGCCCTCGATTCGAGGTGCGGGCCACTCTGCTTTAGATGAGGCGCAACGGACGGCGCGCCCGACGGCGCACCGCTTGGCTGCGTCGGTTACTTGCAGGCCTTCTGCTTCGCCACGCAGGTCGTCATCACGAGATCGCCCTTGCACGTGACCTTGGCCTTGCCGGACGCCTTCATGCCGGCGCCCGTGATCGAGTTGTTGAGCGCCGCGTTGGCCATGAACTTGGCCACGTCGGGCAGAATGTTCGAGCCTTCGCCACCGGCCATCACGCACTTCGCCTGCGCCGGAGCGGCGGCAGCGAGCACGCCGGCAACCGCGGCGATCGTCAGCAACGTCTTGCGGATCATGTCTGGCACTCCTTCAACGCAACTCAGAGCTTGCAGATCTTGGCGCTGCCGCGGCAAACCACACCGATGCCGCCCTTGCTGCACTTGTACTTGCGCGCGCCGTACTTGTAGCCGGGCGTCGTGCCGTTCGCCATCCACGAGGCCCAGGCGCCCCAGTCGACCGCCTGCAGCAGCGCCTCGTCGACCTGGAACTTTGCGGCCTTCTCGTCCGAGCCGGTGCCCTCGGCGGCTTTGGTGACGCAAGAGCCGGCGGAGGCCGGGGTCACGGCTGCGGCAGCCAGAAGGGCAGCGGCAAGGCTGGAGGCCTTGATGAGAGTCGATCGCGACATTGCACGTCTCCAAGGATGAATCGAATGGCCGGAGAGTGCCTGAGAAAAGGCAGCGCAGCCACGCCCCCGAGCGCAGGTCGACACCGCGAGCCGACAGTTTTCCACACCGCCGTTGCGGGCGGGCGACGGCGGCTCACGCCGAGCATAAGAAAGGCGCTCGTTACCTCGCGGCACGAGCGCCTTGCTCAAACTTGAAGCTGCCCTGGGGATGGAACGGCCGCGACTTTGAACGTCCGTTCGAGGAATTACGACGCCGAACGGTCGCCGGGATCAGCCCTCGATTTTCAGCTCCACGGCCTTCGGACCCTTGCCACGCTTGTCGGGCTCGGTCTCGAAGGAAATGCGCATGCCGTCATTGAGCGGCCCGAGGCCGGATCGCTCGACGGCCGTCACATGAACGAACACGTCCTTGCCGCCGCCATCCGGCGTGATGAAGCCATAGCCCTTTTGGGCATTGAAGAATTTGACAGTTCCCATTTGGCGCATGCGCCGTCTCCTGCATCGGGGGGCTCATCCGAGGCAGTGGTGCCGAGCCCCGTATGATGACGGAGCCGCGCGGCCTTCACGTCTTGCATGGGGGGAATGACAGTCGAGCGCGTCTCAGGGAGCATCGTCGAGCGCTTCATTCAGTTTCGGACACAACTACCCGCTGGCCGCCCGGCGGGCCGGCGCGACCTATGCGGCGAGTATCGACTAAAGGCTGATCCTTCGCAACGGCGAAGAAACTCTTATTTTCGAAGAACTGTACAGCCTGACGCTATCCGAGGTTGTGCATGGGCCTCTTGATTCCCGCTTGCGGCGTGTGTTCCTGTACCGGAATATTTGAATACTCAGGATCGCGCTTTGATCGCCTGCTCGGTCACCAGCCACTCGACGCGGCACGTGGCGCCACGCTCCAGCGCCATCGCGCTGGTCAACTCGGGCAGGGCCAGCGCCAACTTTTCGCGCAGCGTATAAGGCGGATTGACAACGACGAGCCCCGTCGCCGCCAGACCGGGAGCACTGCTGCGCGGTGGCCGGACCGCCATCTCGACCACCAGCGTTTCGGCCATTGCCGCCGCCGTTATGGAGCGATGGAAGCGCGCGACCGCCGCCGCATCCTTGATCGGGTACCAGTGGATCTGCATGCCGCCGGCGAAACGCCAGTGCGCCTCCGTCATCGCCGTCGTCATGCGCTCGAACTCGCCCGCCTCCTCGAACGGCGGGTCGACGAGCAATAACCCACGCCGCTCCTTTGGCGGCAGCGTCGCCTTGACGACCGTATAGCCGTCGAGGCCAAGCACTTTCACGGCCTTGTCGCGGCGAAACAGCATGTCGAGTGCGGCTCGGTCCTCGGGGTGCAGCTCGTTCAGCACCAGCGTATCGCCGTCACGCATCAGGTCGCGCGCGATGAGCGGGCTGCCCGGATAGCGCCCCGGCGCCGGCGTCTCGGCGAGATAGCGGCGGACCAGTTGAAGATACGGCGCCACGATCGCGGCGACCTCGGGCGACAGGTCGGCTGCGACGATACGGCCGATGCCGCCCTGCCATTCGCCGATCTTGCCGGCCTCGACGCCGCCGAGGTCGTAGAGGCCGATGCCGGCATGCGTATCGACGACGCGGAACGGCTGCGCCTTCAGCTTGAGGTGCTCGATCGCGAGGACCAGTACGAGATGCTTCAGAACATCGGCGAAATTGCCGGCATGAAAGGCGTGGCGATAGTTCACGGCGCGCTCCGCCCCTGCATTCTTTCCCGTCCCGCCTCGCGGTCAGGCCTTCTTGGTCCAGCGGCCGTTGGCGTCCTGCACGTAGTACGAGACCGGGCACCCGGCAGCGCGCGCCGCCTTCCACTGCGCGCGCGCCAGATCGAGCGCGGCCGGGTCGTGACCGTCGAACAGATAGACCATGCGCACATATCCGTCGAACCGCTCTGCCGACGCGCCGTCGACGAGGAAGCGCACGCCAGCGCCATTCGGCGTCTCGTCACTCGTGGTGAGATAGATCGGCTGATGCTCGCCCGCGCCATCCTTGCGCGTGCCGTGGGCGAGGAAGCTGTCGTCACGATAGGTCCAGAGCGCGAGATCGAGCGCCTCGAGCCGCTCGGCCGATCCCGACTGCACGACAGCGCGCCAGCCGCGCGCCAGCGTCCGCTCGAGCAAGCCGGGAAGCGTCTGCTCCAGCGGCTGCTTCTCCAGCTGATAGAACAGGACCTCGGTCACGGGCGCGGTTTCGGCGTCGGCTTCGCTCACTGTCGTTCCCAGGTGCTCGCGGCATGCGGACGGTGGCGATGTTGGATCGCCTGCCGCGGCTCATGCAAGCGGCTCACGCGGCTTGGCGCAAAATCGTCACCCCCGATCACGACGGCACTTGAAGCAGGGGTGAGAGGGGCCTATATCGCTTGGTCCGGAGCGGCGCCAGACTTGATTGGCTGACGCCCGTGTGGGCGGTGAGTGTCGTGGCCTTCTTCATGTTCGCCACGATGCTCCCGCCCACTGCGATTCTACGGTCGGTTTTTCACGATGCCTCGAACATGCAAAAGGCCCGCGCGCTCGCACGGGCCTTCGATTCACGTGTGCATCGTCCTGCGCGGCTCGCCGGCTCAGTTGCCGCTGAGCATCGAACGCGGCACCTCGCCGGCATCGACGAGCGCGCGCACGCAGCCCTTCGAAATGCGCTTGCCGGCCGACTGCATGCAGCGGCGCAGCTCGTGCGAATAGAGATTGTAGCCGGGGCAGAAGCGATTGTAGTCGCCCTTGCAGGCGTTGCGGACGCGCGACGAGAACGGGCCGCTGTCCTTGGCGGCGAAGGCCGGTGCGATACCGGCGATGGCCACAGTCGCAATGGCGGCGGCGGCAAGACCGGCGCGGATGTACTTCGTCATATGTTCCGTTTCCTTTACGCAAACGCGCGCTGCTCGACCTCGAGGCGCGCCCGATTGGCGTCAACCAGCTTGGCGGCTACTTATGCTTTCTGGCGGAATTGCGCCAGTGCGACACGCCACCACCGGTCCGGTGGTCGCGCTGCGAAAGTCTAAGGACGGCACGCCGCCGGAATTATCTCAGCTGCGCCGTGGCTTGCCGCGTGTCTTGCCACGCGGCTTCACGGGCGCGAACGGGTTCTCACCCTTCTTGAGATTGAAGCGGATCGGCACGCCGGGAAGGTCGAACACCTCACGCAGACTGTTGACCAGATAACGCACATAACTGCCCGGCAGTTCGCCCGGTCGCGAGCAGAAAGCGACGAACGTCGGCGGGCGCGCGGACGGCTGCGTCACGTAGCGCAGCTTGATGCGGCGGCCGGTGACGGCCGGCGGCGCGTGGCGCGTGAGCGCCTCCTGCAGCCAGCGATTGAGATCGCCGGTCGGCACGCGCCGGTTCCAACCGTCGTAGGCGTCCGCGATCGCCCGCATCAGGCGGTCGAGACCGTTCTCGCCCAGCGCCGAGATGGTGACGAGCGCAACGCCCGAAACC
>CALFEM010000054.1 GCA_937950105.1 uncultured Alphaproteobacteria bacterium
TCCAGCACTCTCGGTGTCTCAGTCACGCCCGGAGCAAGCGAAACGCATCTGGATGAGATCAGCCCGCCTGATGCGTGAGCTGGCCGCATCGGTTCGCGACTGCTTGAAAAGCGGAGCGCGCGGGGTGCGCGTTTGCGGTCCTCAGCGTTGGCAGCAATCGCATCGCAATGCTGCCAACGCATTGAAGTTGCACATTTTTCTTTAAGGTTCCGAGGCTCTGCATTACGCTGCGTCAAAAGGCAAGACAAAAAGAGGAAACGGCCGACATTCGTACACCCGCCTCGAAAGGAGCGTTCATGGCCCGATCGGAATTCGCCGCACAACTCGCCGGCTACAGTCTGACCACCGCCGAAATCCTCTATCGCCTTCCCGATCACCCATCGCTCCTGCAAACCTATGTCTGGCAGGAGTACGATCTGCATCCCCGCTTTCCACGCCTCAAACAGTTTCTCGATTTCTGGACCGCGCATCTCGACGGCAAGTTGTATCGGGTCACGGTCGCCCACCGCGCGCTGGTCGGGCCATCGGAACTCAGGCTGCTCGACGCCCAATTCGCCATCAACTGATCGCGCCGGCAAGCAATCGTCACGAGGGCAGGCGGAACGCCAGGCCGCTACTGTAGAGCGCCAAACCCTGCTCGTCGGCGACGGCGGCCGCGAGCAGGTCGTGTACCAGCGCGCGGGTGAACAGCGCCTCGAGCCGGCCGCGCACGCGCACATAAGGTTTCAGACCGCCTGTCCCCGGCTCGACCGCAAAGCGCAGCGGATGCGCGGGGCCGACGCGGACCACATCGTCGTGGTTGGTCCGCACCACGATCACACAATCGAGCCCCTCGCCCAGCACCTCCAGCTCGACGGCCGTGAACGGTGCATCCTCGACCGCCACATCGACCTTCTCGACCGGGGTCACGAGATAGTGACGACCGTCCTCGTCGCGCCGCAGCACCGAGGCGAACAGCTTGACCAGCGGCAGGCGGCGGATGGGGCTGCCGCGATAGCTCCAGGTGCCGTCGCGGGCGATGGCCATGCCGATATCGCCGCAATACGGCGGATTCCAGCGCTCGACCGGCGCCGGACCGCGCCCCGACGCCCCGGCGAGGCTCGCTTCCAGCCGCCCGAGCACGCCCTGAAGCGGTCCGGCACTGCCGGCCGCGCCCTGTGACGGCGCCCCGGCTGGCGGCCGTGCGCCTGCCATATTGCTGCCGGCAGGCTGTCCGTCCGAGCCAATCTTGCTCTCGCCGTCGTTGCTTTCCTCGTCGGTCATGAAACCGGACCTCGCACGGGTTACGTATCCTTCACTTGACCCGAACGGCAGGGGCGGGGACGTTCGGGATTGGCCGTCCGGCCCCGCGAGGGGGTACACAGCCGGCCGCCAACTGTCTCGCACCACAAACTGGGCTATAGTCGTCGCATGACAACATTGACCGAACTCGACGACAACGTCGTCGCCCGTATCGAGGCCGCCACCGAGCGCATGCAGAGGGCGCACAAGGCCGCCTCCGGCGTGATCTTCGGTCAGGACGAGGTTATCACACGGGCCCTGATCACCATCCTGGCCGGCGGCCACGCGCTGCTGATCGGCGTGCCGGGCCTCGCCAAGACGCTGCTGGTGGAAACGCTCGGCACCGTTCTCGGCCTCGACGCCAAGCGCATCCAGTTCACGCCGGACCTGATGCCCTCCGACATCATCGGCGCCGAAGTGCTCGAAGACGCGCCCGGCCAGCGCCGCTCGTTCCGCTTCATCAAAGGCCCCATCTTCACCCAGCTCCTGATGGCCGACGAGATCAACCGCGCCAGCCCGAAGACGCAGTCGGCGCTGCTGCAGGCCATGCAGGAGCATCACGTCACCGTCGCCGGCCAGCGCCACGACACGCCGACGCCATTCCACGTGCTGGCGACGCAGAACCCGCTCGAGCAGGAGGGCACCTATCCGCTGCCCGAAGCGCAGCTCGATCGCTTTCTGCTGCAGATCGACGTTTCGTACCCCGACCTCGCCGCCGAGCGGCGCATGCTCTATGCGACCACCGGCAACGAAAGCCGCACCGTCGAAACAGTGTTGAACGTGCCGGACCTGCTCGCCATCCAGCGCGTGGTGCGCCAGATGCCGGTGCCCGACAAGGTCGTCGAGGCGATCCTGAAGCTGGTGCGCTCGGCGCGCCCGAACACGGGCGCCGATGCCGACACCGATCGCTTCGTCGCCTGGGGGCCGGGTCCGCGCGCCAGTCAGGCGT
>CALFEM010000055.1 GCA_937950105.1 uncultured Alphaproteobacteria bacterium
CATACGAGCTGCCTAAGTGACTGGAGTTCAGACGTGTGCTCTTCCGATCTGGAAGTCAGATCTTCCAGCCCGAGTGCATCGCCGCGACGCCGCCCGTCAGATTGCGATAGCTGACGCGCTCGAAGCCGGCATGGCGGATCATGGCCGCGAATGCCTCCTGCTTGGGAAACTTGCGGATCGATTCGACCAGGTACTGGTAGGGCTGATCGTCACCGGCCACGAGCTTGCCGATGCGCGGGATGACATGGAACGAGTGGAACTCGTAGAGCTTGTCGAGGATCGGCATCTGCACGTCGGAGAACTCGAGGCAGAGGAACCGTCCGCCCGTCTTCAGCACGCGATGCGCCTCGCTCAGGGCCTTGTCGATGTGGGTGACGTTGCGGATGCCGAAGGCAATCGTGTAGGCGTCGAACGAGGCGTCCGCGAAGGGGAGCGTTTCGGCGTTGCCCTCGATCAGCGTGATGCGCTCGGCAAGCCCGGCGTCGTTGACCCGGCGCTGCCCGACCGCCAGCATCTCGGGTGAGATGTCGCAGATCACCGCCGTCGTGGCATTACCGCTGGCGTGCGCATAGCGGATGGCAATGTCGCCGGTGCCGCCCGCTACGTCGAGCAGGCGGAAATCGCGTCCGTCGGCCTTCGGCGGGTTGAGCCACGTCACGAAATCGCGCTTCCACAGGCGATGCAGGCCGCCCGACATCAGGTCGTTCATCAGGTCGTAGCGCTCGGCGACGGACGAGAACACCTGGTTGACGAGGCCCTGCCGCTCCTCTTCGCGCACCTCGCGGAAGCCGAAGCTGGTGGTGTCGGTGCGGTTGGGCTCGGTCATCTGCGTTACTCCGGTGGCGCGCCGGCTGCGGCGCTCGGGGCGGACCATAGCCAACTGGCGCGTCCTGCGCCATTGTCCGTCGGCCGGGAGGTTTCAGCCGGCCTGCGACAAGAGGAGCCGACATGCAACTGGCGACCGCCGAGACGATCCTGAAGGGCGCCCGCGAGCACGCCCGCGCCAACGGCCTCAAGCCGCTCGCCATCGTCGTGCTGGACGCGCGCGGCGCCGTGCGTGCGCTGATCGCCGAGGACGGCACCAGCCTGCACCGGGCAGACGTGGCGATCGGAAAGGCCTACGGCGGCATCGCGCTCGGCATGTCGTCTCGGGCGCTCGGGGATCGTGCGGAGAAGCAGGCGTACTTCATCGCGGCGGCAACGCACATCGTCGGCGGCAAGCTGGTTCCGGTGCCGGGCGGCGTGCTGATCCGCGATGCGGCGGGCGTTCTGATCGGCGCCATCGGCATCTCGGGTGATACTTCGGACAATGACGAGGCCGCCTGCTGCGCCGGCATCGCGGCGGCGGGGCTCGTCGCCGACACGGGGGCGTGATGGACGACAAGCTGCCGTTCTCTGCCGCCGATGTCGCCGGACTGGCGCGGCCGCGCTACGGCAACGGCAATCCCGAGTTCGTGGTCAACCCGTTCTGGGAATACATGGTCCGCCAGCGGCGCAACGCCTGGTGGGCGCGCAACCGGTTCGCCATTGCGGGCGGCACCCGTGGGCCGGGGGACCGGGATCGCTCCGATGGGCCTGTCTGGTGCTTCACGCGCTATGGCCGGTCCGCGAGCGTGCTGGCGTTCGACACCGTCTACATCGGCGGCGAGCACGAGGATTGGTACGATCCGGATTTCTGCATCTACAACGACGTGGTCGTCGAGAGCGGCAATGGCGAAGTCTCGATCTACGGCTATCCGCAGGACGTGTTCCCGCCGACCGATTTCCATACCGCGACGCCGGTCGGGCCATACATCTGGCTGATCGGCTCGCTCGGCTACAAGCACATGCGCCTGGAAGGCGTGACGCAAGTGATGCGCCTCGACACCAGCGGGTATGGCGTCGAGCGCGTGGAGACGTCCGGCGACAATCCGGGCTGGATTTCGCGGCATCGCGCCGACTTCGACGTCTTCAGTAACGAAATCCGTGTTCGCGGCGGGCAGGTGTGGCGCGGCGATACGCTCTGCAACAACGACAGGGTGTTCGCGTTGTCGCTCGGCTCGCTCGAATGGCGCGACCTCGGACCTCTG
Source organism: uncultured Alphaproteobacteria bacterium (assembly GCA_937950105.1). Lineage (GTDB taxonomy): Bacteria > Pseudomonadota > Alphaproteobacteria > Rhizobiales > Hyphomicrobiaceae > JAEUMD01. Next base: position 2,070 of record CALFEM010000055.1, read on the forward strand.
CCGGGTGTCGCGCATGCCTGAGCTGCCCGAGGTCGAGACGGTGCGGCCCGGGCTCGAGCCGGTGCTGGTCGGCAAGCGCATCGCGCGTATCGAGGCACGCCGACCCGACCTGCGCTTCCCCCTGCCGGAGCGCTTCGCCGCGCGCATCGAGGGCCGGCGCATCGAGCATCTCGGCCGGCGCTCGAAGTATCTCGTCGCAGCCATCGAGGGCGGCGAAAGCCTCATCCTGCATCTCGGCATGACCGGCCGCTTCACCATCTCTCCATCTCCCCATCCTTCACGGGGAGAGGGTCCGGGTGAGGGGCAGCGCCAGTCACGAGCGGATGAGGTGGCCCGCCGGCTGGGGGAGTTCGTGCACGACACGGGTGGCGATCCGCGCCACGATCACGTCGTGTTCGAGACGGTGGACGCAAAAGGCCGGCCCGCGCATCGCATCACCTACAACGACCCGCGCCGCTTCGGCTTCATGGTGATGGCGGAGGCGGGCGCGCTCGACGCGCATGCGCTGATCCGCGATCTCGGGCCGGAACCGCTCGGCAATGGGTTGGATGCCACTTACCTCGCGGCGCGCGCGAGCGGCCGCAAGGCCGACCTCAAGGCGTTCCTGATGGACCAGCGCAACGTCGCCGGGCTCGGCAACATCTACGTGGCGGAGGCGCTGTTCCGCGCCGGCCTGTCGCCGAACCGCGCGAGCGGCTGCCTCGCCGACGCAAAGGGGCGCCCGACGACGCGCGCCGAGCGGCTGGTGCCGGCCATCCGCGACGTGCTGGAAGCGGCGATCACGGCCGGCGGCTCGACGCTGCGGGACTACCGCGCGGCTGATGGCGCGCCCGGTTATTTCCAGCATTCGTTCTCGGTCTACGACCGCGAGGGTGAACCGTGCGTGCGGCCCGGATGCGGCGGCCGCGTGCGCCGCATCGTGCAGGGCGGCCGCTCGACCTTCTATTGTCCGAGGTGCCAGCGATGACGCTCCACCAGCAGCTGACGACGCTCGGCTATGTGGGGCTCGTCGGTCTTGCGGCGGCGCTGATCCTGCTCGGGCTGTGGCTCGGCTCTCGTCAGACGCGGGAGGGTCGAGCGCGGACCTTCTGGAGGTTCGCCCACCTCGATGCCTGGCTCGATCTGCTCGCCATTCTGTTCAGGCGATGACCGCCTTCGCCCTCTCCCCGCGCGTTTTCCTAGGCCAAGCGTCGACCGAGCTGCGGTTTTCGTGCGTCAGCCGTTGGTATGGGCAAAGGGCTTACGGACTTGCGCGACAGCCGCCCGCCGGGGCATGG
>CALFEM010000056.1 GCA_937950105.1 uncultured Alphaproteobacteria bacterium
GCATACGTGATGCCTAAGTGACTGGAGTTCAGACGTGTGCTCTTCCGATCTGCGGCGGCGTCATCATCAACACGGCGTCGACCGCAGGCGTGCGTCCGCGCCCCGGCCTCACCTGGTACAACGGCTCGAAGGGCGCGGTCATCACGCTGACGAAATCGATGGCGGCGGAGCTGGCGCCGAAGCACATCCGCGTCAACGCCATCAATCCGGTGATCGGCGAGACCGGCATGCTCGAACGCTTCATGGGTGTCGCCGATACGCCCGAGAACCGCGCGCGGTTCGTCTCGACCATCCCGCTCGGCCGCATGTCGCGGCCCGAAGACATCGCCAACGCCGCGGTGTTCCTCGCCGAGCCGGCGTCGGAGTTCATCACCGGCGTTTGCATGGAAGTCGACGGCGGCCGCTGCGTGTGAGCCTCGCCGCGAGGGCGCCGTGCGAGAAGGCCCCCTCACCCCGTCCCTCTCCCCCGAGGGGAGAGGGAGAAGACAGCGAGGCCGCCTTCACCCCTTCGCCAGAGCGGCGAGAATACGGGCCCAGCTCCGCGCGCCCTTCCTGAAGCTCTGCAAATTGTACTTCTCGTTCGGAGAATGGATGCGGTCGTCCTCGAGACCGAAGCCGACCATCAGGCTGTCCATGCCGAGCGCGTCCTTGAACGAGGTGACGATCGGGATCGAGGCACCGCAGCCCATCAGCACCGCCGGCTTGCCCCATTCCTCCTCCAGCGCCATCGCCGCGGCCTTCATGTGCGGCGCGCTCGTATCGAACGAGATGCCGGCGCCGCCGCGCGCGCCCTTGAACTCCACCGTGCAGTCCTCCGGCACACGCTCACGCACGAACTTCTGGATGCAGGCGATGACGTGCTTCGGGTCCTGGTCCGCAACGAGGCGGCAGGTGATCTTCACCGAGGCTTCGGCGGGGATGATGGTCTTCGAGCCCTCGCCCTGATAGCCGCCCTTGATGCCGTTGAACTCGAGCGTCGGCCGCGCCCACAGCTGCTCGATCATGGAGCGCTTCTGCTCTCCCGCCGGCAGCGACAGGCCGACCGGCCCGAGGAAGCTCTCCGGCGTCAGCCCGAGGCTCTCCCACTGCTCCATCTGCTTCTTCGGTACCTTCGCGACGTTGTCGTAGAAGCCCGGCACCGCGATCCGGCCCTTGTCGTCATGCATCGCCGCCATGATGCGAGCGAGCACGCGAATGGGATTGGCCGCCGGACCGCCGTAGAGGCCCGAATGCAGATCGCGCTTCGGTCCGCGGATCACGACCTCCTCGCCGACGAGACCGCGCAGCATGGTGGTGATGGCAGGGGTATCCTTGTCCCATTGCCCGGTATCGCAGACGAGCGCCAGATCGCAGCGCACCTCCTTGCCGTGCTTCTTCAGGAACTCGGGCAGCGACGGCGAGCCGCTTTCTTCCTCACCTTCGAGCATCACCGTGACGGCGATCGGCAGTTCGCCCGCGATCTGCTTCCACGCCCGCGCGGCGGCGAGGAACGTCATCAACTGGCCCTTGTTGTCCTCCGCCCCGCGCGCCACGATCACCTTGCCGTGCGGCTTCTCCGTCGCAATACGCGGCTCGAATGGCGGCGACTTCCACAGCTCCAGCGGGTCCGGCGGCTGCACGTCGTAATGGCCGTAGAACAGCACGTGCGGCATGCCCTTCGGCACGCTCTTCCTGTCGCGGGCGACGACGAACGGATGCCCCTTGCTGTCGCGCAGCCCGGCGTCGAAGCCGATGTCGGTCAGTTCCGCCACGCACCACTCCGCCGCGCGCCGGCATTCGCCCTTGTAGGCCGGGTCGGTCGAGATGCTGGGTATCCTCAGCAACTCGAACAGCCGATCCAGCGCGGCACCCTCGGATCGGTCCAGGCTCTTCAGAACCTCGGGCAGGTGGTCGGTCATGCGGGGCCTCTCGTGGTCGGCGCGGACGTGGCGCGGAAGGTGCGATCTTTGCGCCATAGGACCAGCCCGGTCAAAGGCGGATTCGCCTTGCGGTCCCGCGCGCTGTGGCAGAACAGGCGATTGTGACCTCGACGCTTTGCGCTCCCCCTCGCACCTGCTAAATGCGACACACTGAAGGCGCGCCGACGACCCTTGGCCGCCCGGGCAAGCGGAGGACCGGTGATGCCGGCAGAGAAGCACGTCTATCTGTTCGGCGCCGGCATGACCGACGGCGGCGCCGATCTCAAGGCGCTGCTCGGCGGCAAGGGCGCCAACCTTGCCGAGA
>CALFEM010000057.1 GCA_937950105.1 uncultured Alphaproteobacteria bacterium
TCCTGTTCATCGGAATGATTCAGGGGCTCGTCATGCAGTCGATGCTGGCGGGCAATCTGCGGGCAGCACAATCCAACGCGCCGGGTGTCATCGCGATTTACCTGCGAGGCCTCGGCGCCGAGTGTGTGCCCCCCAAATCGCAGGGACGATCATGAGCGTTTCGAAGTCACCGACCGACTCGGCCAGCGCGAAATCAGCAGCGGCACCTCTCGCGCCCAGAGCGCGCTCGATTCTGTGGCGGCCCGTCGTGCGTTACGCGCTGGCGGGGGCCACCATCCTCGCTGTGGTCCTGGCGGCGGTTGCCATCTTCAACAATCGACCGATCGCGGTCCAGGTAGCAACTCTCCAGCACAATTTACCGATCCGCGTCTTCGGTCTCGGAACGGTCGAGGCGCGCGTCCTGTCCAGGGTCGGCTTCGAGGTTGGTGCCACGTTGGCCGAAGTCAGAGCCGACCATGGTGACCGCGTCTCCAAGGGGCAGGTGCTGGCGCTGCTCGCAACGGGCGAGCAGGAGGCCAAGGTCGCCAAGGCGCTTGCCGCGCTCTCCATCGCCGAAGTCAACATTGCGAAGTCCGCGGCCAATGAGGAGAAGGCCGAAGCGGTTCTCGCCCAGCGGGTGGCCGCCAATCGGCGCAAGCAGTCGCTCGCAGGCCGTGATGTGGTGTCGCAACAGACGGCCGAGGAAGCTGTGCGTGATGAGGCCGTTGCCAATGCGGACGTCGCTGTGGCGAAGAGCGAGGTCGAGAATGCCAAGGCGCAGCTGGCCGACGCGCGTGCACAACTGCTGTTCGAGGAGACCATGCTGCGCCACCGGACGCTTGTTGCTCCTTATGAAGCCCTGGTGATAGAGCGGCACAAGGAGCCAGGCTCGGTCATCAAGGCCGGTGATGCGATCTTCACGCTCATGGCCAACGACAGCCACTGGGGGCTGGCATTCGTCGACGAAGCACGCGCCGGTTTCATCAAGGAGGGGCAGAAGGTCGATGCGCGCCTGCGCTCGCGCCCGCTCGACAGCTTTACAGGCGAAGTCGTGCGCATCGGGCTCGAGAGCGATCGGGTGAGTGAAGAGCGCCGCGTGTTCATTCGCGGTTCCAACCCGCCGTCGCGGCTGCATCTCGGCGAGCAGGCCGAATTCTGGATCACCGTCGCAACGCTCGACAAGGCGCTGTTGGTGCCGGAGGCGGCCGTGCACGGCTACGACGGCCGCGAAGGCAAGGTCTGGATTGTCGCCGATGGACGACTGCAGCGGCGCCTGGTGCAGTTCCGCCATCGCACCGAAGATTCGCGGCTGGAGATTGTTTCGGCGCTCCCTGAAGGCTCCTCGGTCGTGACCGCGCTCGAGGCGGGCCTGCGCGAAGGCCGCGCCGCACGGCCGAAGACAGCGGTAAAGCCGGCCTCCGGAGGCGCTGCGGAGGCGCCAAAATGAATCTGGCCTATCGCGACATCCGTCACAATCTGTTCCGCTTCGTGCTCACCTGCCTCGGCCTTGGGCTGTTGCTCGGAGTCGTGCTGGCGATGATCGGCATCTACAAGGGGCTCGTCGTCGATGCCTTGACCATCGCCCGCTCTCCTGATGTCAACGTCTGGGTCGTCGAGGCCAACACGCGCGGGCCGTTCGCCGAGGCGTCGCGAATTCCGGGCGATACGCGCGAAGCGATTGCCCGCATCGCCGGCGTCTCCTCGGCCGGCAGCATCACCTATCAAACGGTCGAGGCCGAGCATGGCGGCGGCAAGCTCCGCCTCTACGTGATCGGCTCCGAGCCGGGACGCCCTGGCGGCCCGCCCGAAATCGTCGACGGACGACACATCGGACGCAGTCACTACGAACTCGTCGCCGACCGATCGAGTGGCCTTTCGCTTGGTGCCCGCATCAGGCTCGGTCGCAACATGTTCGAGGTCGTCGGCCTGACCCGCCATCAGGTGGCCTCCGGTGGCGACCCTGCAGTGTTCATGACGCTGCCGGATGCGCAGAAGCTGCAGTTCGAACTGGCACCACCCGCGGCGCGCGTTCAGATGGCCCGCGGGGTTGGAGGGGCGAGCCGCGATACCGTCAACGCTGTCGTCGCTCGACTGCAGCCGGATGCTTCAGCCGACGCCGTCGCCGCCGCAATCCACCGATGGAAGCATCTCGCGGCCATCACGCAGGAGGCGCAGGAGCTGATCCTGACGCGCTCGCTTGTGGACCGCGCGCGTCGCCAGATCGGACTTTTCACCACGCTCCTGCTGATCGTGTCGGCGGTCATCATCGCGCTCATCATCTATACGATGACGATGGAGAAGTTGAAGCAGATCGCCACGCTGAAGCTGATCGGCGCCGCCGACAGAACAATCATCGCGATGATCGTGCAGCAGGCGCTTGCGCTCGGCTTCATTGGCTTTGCGATCGGGGCCGCCCTGATCGTCAACATCAAGGACTATTTCCCGCGCCGTGTCGTGCTCGAGGTCGACAACGTGATGGTGCTCGGGTTGATCGTGTTCGCGGTGTGTCTGATCGCCAGTGGGCTTGGTGTGCGCGCGGCCTTGAAGGTTGACCCTGCGACCGCCCTGGGAGGCTGAGGTGGATAGCGCACAGAGTTTTCCGCCGCTCGTGCGTGTGGAACGTGTCTCGAAGCACTTCGGCGAAGGCGAAGCTCGCGTCGATGCGCTTCGCGACGTCTCGATCGACGTTCATCCGGGCGAGGTCGTCGCCCTGCTCGGACCTTCGGGCTCCGGCAAGACGACGCTTCTGAACGTCATCGGCTGCATCCTCGATCCGTCCGACGGCGCAATGGAACTGGACGGCGAACTCGTGCTCGAGCACGGCCGATGGCTGCGGTCCGATCTGCGCCAGCTGAGGCTCGACAAGATTGGCTTCATCTTCCAGTTCCACAACCTCATTCCGTTTCTTGACGCCACCGACAATGTGGCGCTGGTCCTCCAGCTCGCAGGCACTGATGCGCAGGCCGCACGAGCGCGCGCACTCGAATTGCTTGAGTACCTGGAGGTCGGGCACCGGCGGAATGCGATGCCGGCGAAGCTCTCGGGCGGCGAAGCGCAACGCGTTGCAATAGCGCGCGCGCTCGCCAACCGACCGCGGATCATTCTGGCCGATGAGCCGACGGCGGCCCTCGATTCCAAGCGCGCCGGCATCGTGATGGACCTTCTGCGCAAGGTTGCGGTCGAGCAGCAGGCCGCCATCATCGCCGTCACCCACGACGAAAAAATCTTCGACCGCTTCGACCGCATCTTCCATTTGAGAGACGGCTGGCTATTGAGCGAAGAATCGGCGTCGAGGCGCGTCGGTGCTTGAGTTGACCCGTCGCAAATTGTTCAGTGCCTGGTGCGTTGCCGAAACTGAGGCAATCGATCGATCAAGGGCCTGAAGGGCATTCTTCGCAGACGTCAGTTCCCGACGAGAACCTCGGTCTGGTCGGAAGCCGAAAACCACGCCGTGGTGCCCGGGAAGCGCGAGACGATGCGCTCGGCCGCACTCGCCTTGCCTGTGTCGGTGAGCAAGAGTGCCGTCGAGAGCGCGTCAGCGATGGTGGCGGAGGGATGACGCACCGTAACCGTAGTCCAGCGACGGGGTGCCGCAGAGCCCGATTTCGGATCGAAGATGTGCGGCATGGAGCTTGCCCGTCCAACGGGCAGCGGCACGGCGCTTGACGTGGCCAAGGCCGCATCGCGCAGACCAATCTTTCCAACGCCACCCTTGATCGCGACATCGAACTGCCGCCCTTCGAGTGCGCGCACTTCGCCGAGATCGACGAGTACGTTGTGCCAACCCCGGCCGCGCAGGATGTCAGCGACCCGATCCGTGACGTAGCCCTGCGCAATACCGTTGAGTGTGATCGAAGCGCCAGGCGTGAGGGCGATGCGGCGCTGAGTTATATCGACGCTCTGGAACCCTACCCGCTGCATGACGTGCGGGGGCACGATGCCGGTCCATGTTCGCTTCGCCGCGATCTCCCCGCGAGCGAAGTCCCAAATCACCTGCACCGTCGGATCGAAGACGCCCTCGGTGCCTTGATGGAGCGCCCGTGCCTGCAAGAGCAGCGCCAGCATGTCGAACGAAGGATCGGACAGCACACCGTGCCTGTTCAGCAGGGATATTTCTGAATCAGAACGATGAAGGCTGAAGATGCCCTCGAGGCGCTCGACCTCGGCAAGGCTCGCGGCAATCGCTTCCTCGGCGCGGCCCCGGTCGGTAGCGGAGAAGATGAAAGTGGCGTCGGCACCGAGCGCCGTTCCGCGCCATTCAAGCAGAGGCTCATTCGCTGCGCTCGTACCGGATATCGCGGCGCCGAGGCCCGCGATCACAGCCAGTGCGCGCCGCCGTGAGAGCCTAGTTTCCATCACCGGCCTCGCTCGCTGAACGGGTGTCGCGCCGCGCTGCACGCTGCTTCAGGGGCAGGCAGGTGGTCGCGTCGTAATAGTTGGACTGGCACTTGAGGCAGTAGATGCACTCGTTCGGAATGATCTGGCCGATGGGATTGATGGCCTGCACCGTGCATCGCGCCGCGCATATCCGGCATTCGCGACCGCACTGCGGGCGGCGCTTCAGCCATTCGAAGATGCGCAGCTTCGCTGGAATCGCGAGCGCGGCGCCGAGCGGACAGAGATAGCGGCAATAGAACCGCTCGATGAAGAGGCCCGCGGCCAGCAAGGCGAGAGCATAGAGAACGAACGGCCAATGGCGCATGAACTTCAGCGATATGGTCGTCTTGAACGGTTCGATCTCGGCGAGCCGGAAGGCGTCGACCGTCGAATGGAACGAGACACCAAGTATGACGAGGAATGCCATGTACTTGATCGGCCAGAGCCGCTCATGCAGCGTCCACGGCACCTCGATCTGGCGGATGCCGAGCTTGCGCGCACCTTCGTTCAGCAGTTCCTGCAGCGCCCCGAATGGACACAGCCAGCCGCAGAAGACGCCGCGCCCCCAGAATAGCAGCGCCAGCGCCACGAAGCTCCACAGAACAAAGGTCAAAGGTTCGACGAGGAAGAACTCCCAGCGGAACCCGTGCAGGAGCGCGTGAGTGAACGTGATCACGTTGACGATCGACAGCTGTGTGCCGGCGACGAGGCCCAGGAAGCCGACCGTGCAGACGAGGAAGGCCAGCCGGGTCTTGCGGTAGATTCCGACGTTACGAGTTATGAGATCGTGGAAGAAGAGGATGGCTGATAGCGTCACCAGCATGGCGACGAGCACGACCAGCAGCAGCCGCTTCTGATGCCAGACGCCGACCCAGAGTGGCTCGAGCGCTTCGTCGGCCCCAAGCTGACCTATCGAGCGCGGGTCCAGCGATGTGGACGACGGCTGTTCCGCCGGCAGGCTCGGAGTTGCCGCCCCGCCGTCTTCGGGTGGCGCGCTATCGGACGCGGCCACGCGAACCAGGCTTCGGGGCATCGTGAATTCGAGCGGGAACAGAGCCATCCGCTGCTCGCCATTCACCTCGCCGGTGACCAGGAGTTCGATGCGCCACGGCTCGGCCGGATCCAGTCTGAAGTCCTCGGGCAGCCGGAACATGCCGATCTCTCGCAAGTCCGGCGCGCCTTGGATGGGCAGGCGCTCTACGTTCTCGTACATGTC
>CALFEM010000058.1 GCA_937950105.1 uncultured Alphaproteobacteria bacterium
CACGGCCATCGACGAGATCGTCGGCACCGAGGCCCCGAAGTCCGTCACCGGCGTGCGGCTGAAGAACGTCAAGACCGGCATCGTGCACGAGCGCAAGGCGGACGGCGTGTTCATCGCCATCGGTCACGCGCCGGCGACCGAGCTGTTCAAGGGCCAGCTGCCGATGAAGGACAACGGCTACCTCATCACGCAGCCGGACTCGACCGCGACCGGCGTGCCCGGTGTCTATGCGGCCGGCGACGTCAAGGACGAGACCTATCGGCAGGCGGTGACGGCCGCCGGCATGGGTTGCATGGCCGCGCTCGAAGCCGAGAAGTATTTGCACGCAATGGCGAGCCAGCAACAGGCGGCGGAGTAGATACCGCGCGGCAAGGGTCGGGATCAGCGCATGGCGACCGGCTTGTGCGCGGCCATCGCCCTGGCGAGGCCGGCAAACTCGGCATACGGCAACTGGTCGGCGTAATCCTTGCCGTCCTTCGTCTTGAGGCGGAAGTCCCAAGTCTTCGCTTCGATGTCGGCGGGCGCGGCTTCGGCAATGCGGCGGAACTCCGCTTCCGGCACCTCGAAGACGACGTGCTCGATGCGCACGCAGCCGCCGATCTTGCGGCGGTCCTTGCAGTCGCTCTGCCTGAGCGCCGACTTGGTCGGAGCGGTTTGCAACGGCGTGCCGAAGTTGGCCTGGAACGGCTCGCGCCACGTATCGCTCTTGTAGGCGAGCGTGACATAGACCTGATAGCGGCGCTTGCCGGTGCGCTTGTCGTGAAAGCAGCGCAGGAACTGGTCTTCGGGCACCAGACCGAGCAGGCCGCGCTTCTCCTGATGTCCCTTCTCGGTCGAGTAGACGGCGCTCGTTTCGAGCGCATCGTCCTTGACGGTCGCGGTGGCGGCGAAGTGATCCGAACGGCTCGGCGAAGGCGAGGTCGATTGTGGCGCGGCCAGCGTTGCGCTCCCCGATGCGCCCGTCTCGATGCCGCCTGCCCATCCGCAGAGAGGCAGGAGCAGCGCAAGCACCGCCGACAGCTCGTGAACCTTGAAACGCATGACGCCCCCGACATCCATCCCCGGCGTGCTATTCACGCTCCGCGCCCGATCAATGCAGCGGAGTTCGATGCACTGTAGGCTCACGCGCACACATGGACAATCCATCCGACGTCGGCACTCGATCACGACGAGCATGCACGGGGGACCAGCGATGAACTCACGTCGAGCGTCATTGACACGCCGCGAGGCAATCCGGGCGGCGGTGGCGGCCGGGCTGGTGACGGTGCTGCCAGCGCGGCTCAGGGCCGATGACACGGGCAACGTCCGCGAGCGCGTCACGCTGGTACTCGTCAACGATCTCGATCGCATGGGCGACGTGAAAGGACGCGGCGGCCACGCCAGGCTCGCGGCGGTGGCGAAGGCGGAACGCGCGCGCGGCAACACGCTGCTGATTCACGCGGGTGATGCGCTGTCGCCGTCGATCCTGTCCGGCTTCGACAAGGGCTTCCACATCATCGAGATGCTGAACCGCATCCGTCCCGACGTGTTCACGCCCGGCAATCACGACTTCGACCACGGCGGCGACAATTTTCGCGCGCGCGTACAGCAGGCGGCGTTCGACGTGGTCGCCGCGAACATCTTCGAGCGCGACGGGCAGCCGGTCGCGAGATTGAAGCCGACGAAGCTGGTGGAGGTCGGCAAGGTGCGCATTGGTTTCGTCGGCGTCACCACCGAGGAAACGGTGTACCTGTCGAAGCCGGACGACATCGGCTTCAAGCCGGCGGTCGAAATCGCCGCGGAGGTCGCGCGCAGGCTGCGTGCCGAGGGCGCCGACATCGTCGTGGCGGTGACGCACATCGGCTTCGCCGACGACATGAAGCTGGTGCGCGACGGCGCCGCCGATGTCGTGCTGTCGGGCCACGACCACAACCTCGTGACGTTCTGGAACGGCAAGGTCGCACTCGTCGAAAGCGCATCGCAGGCCGATTACGTCACGCCGGTCGATCTCGACATCGAGATCACGCAAGAGGGTGGCCGCAAGCGCGTCTCGTTCACGCCGACCGTGCGGCCGATCGATACGCGCAGAGTCGAGCCCGATCCCGAGATAGCGGCGATGATCGCCGGCTACGAGGCCGAGCTCGACAAGGAGCTTTCGGTCGTCGTCGGCAAAAGCGAAACCCCGCTCGACACACGCTCGTCGCTGATGCGCAGCCAGGAAACCGCGTTCGGCAACCTCGTCTGCGATGCCATGCGCGATGCCGTCGCCGCCGACATCTGCATCACCAATGGCGGCGGCGTGCGCGCCAACCGGCAATACGCGGCGGGCAGCGACATCACGCGCCGCATCGTGCTCGAGGAACTGCCGTTCGGCAACAAGACGGTGCTGCTCGAGGTAAGCGGCAAGACCATCCGCGAGACGCTCGAGCACGGCTTCACGGGCGACGGCACGTTTCCGCAGGTCTCCGGGCTCGTCGTTCGCGCGGACCCGGCACGGCCGGCGGGACAGCGCGTCCTCTCCGTGCTCAAGGACGGCGCGCCGCTCGCCGACGACCAGACCTACAAGCTCGCCACCAACGACTACATGGCGCGCGGCGGCGACGGCTTCGTCGCGCTCAAGTCGTCGCGCGTGCTCATCGACGCCCTCGCCGGGCAATACATGTCCGGCCACGTCCTCGCCTACATCCGCAAAGCCGGCAGCATCGCCCCGCGCGTGGAGGGCCGCATCCTGCTGGGTCCCTGAACGGACGCTCTCGCCCGCAGCACCCGCGTGCCGATTGCTCCGATCGCGGCGCGAGCATTGCAGCAGCCGTGATTGGGCAAGAGGGTTCGCGCGTTCTATAATCACCGCTATCGGCTCGATGGATGGGGCATGGCAGCCGAGCGCTGCCAGGAAAGTCGCTCGCCCGACGCGGCGCGCGAGACAAAACAATCTGTCTGAGAGGAGACCGCCATGCAGGTGAAGGAAGCCATGCACAAGGGCGTTTACTGGGTCGATCCCACCACCCCGATCAGCGACATCGCCCGTCTCATGAAGGACCACAACATCGGCTGCCTGCCGGTCGGTGAGAACGACCGGCTCGTCGGAATGGTGACCGAGCGCGACATCGTCTGCCGCGGCCTCGCCAACGGGCTCGACCTCAACGAGGCGACGGCCCGCGACGTGATGAGCAAGGGCATCTTCTACACGACCGAGAGCGCCAGCATCGACGATGCGGCGGCGTTGATGGAAGAGCACCGCGTGCGCCGTCTTCCCGTGATCGACGACCGGAAGCGCATGACGGGAATCCTGAGCCTCGGTGACATGTCGCATGCCGGCGAGCAGAAACTGAGCGGCGAGGTGCTGAACCGGGCCGGGGCACGCGCCGCCTGACGTTGCTGCCGGACACGATGCGGAACCTGACAGAGTGCGCGGTGACGCCAACCCCGGGGGTCGCCGCGTCGGCTGTGAACGAAACCGCGACTCCGACGGCTGGCGGCAAGTGAAAGTCGCGCGAGCCGCGCCGCTTTCGCTTGAACACTGACGCTCGCTTGCTATTCCTTGTGCAATGAGCGAGCACGTATTGATCCTCCTGATCGCCGTCCCCTATCTCGGCGCGGCGCTGGTCCCGCTAGTGGCGCGCAGCTCCCGCAGCGCTGCCGCATGGTCGGCCGCCGCGGTGATGGCCGCATGTCTCACGCTGCTGGCACCTCTGGCGCACGAGGTCTTCGTCGGCCGCACGATCATCGCACGCATCACATGGCTGCCGGAGTGGGGGCTCGATCTCGCCTTCCGCATCGACGGGCTCGGCCTGCTCATGGCGATGCTGATCCTCGGCATCGGCCTGCTCATCGTCCTTTACGCCGCCTACTATATGCCGCAGGAGGACCGACTCGGCCGCTTCTACGGTATCCTGCTGGCCTTCGCAGGCGCTATGCTCGGCATCGTGCTGTCCGAGAACGTGCTGCTGATGCTGGTGTTCTGGGAGATGACCAGCCTCGCGTCGTTCCTGCTGGTTGCCTATAAATATGAAGCGCACGATGCGCGCATCGCCGCGCGCATGGCGCTCGCGGTGACGGGCGGCGGAGGCCTCGCGCTGCTCGCCGGCCTGCTGATGCTCGGCAACATGGCCGGCAGCTACGATCTCTCGGTGATCCTGCTGCGCGGCAACACCATCCGCGCCGATCCGCATTACCCGATCATGCTGGTGCTGATCCTGCTCGGCGCCTTCACCAAGTCGGCGCAGTTCCCGTTTCATTTCTGGCTGCCGAACGCGATGGCGGCGCCGACGCCGGTGTCGGCGTATCTGCACTCCGCCACCATGGTGAAGGCCGGCGTGTTCCTGCTCGCACGCCTCTACCCGGCACTTTCCGGCACGGACCTGTGGCTGCTGCTGGTCGGCACGACCGGCGCGGTGACGTTCGCCTACGGTGCCTACGTCGCGCTGCTGAAGCACGACTTCAAGGGCCTGCTCGCCTATTCGACGGTCAGTCACCTCGGTCTCATCACGCTCATGTTCGGCCTCGACACGCCGATGAGCGCGGTTGCGGGTGTGTTCCACCTCATCAATCACGCCATCTTCAAGGCGTCGCTGTTCATGGCCGCCGGCATCATCGATCACGAGTGCGGCACGCGTGACATGCGCCGCATCAACGGCCTTTACAAATACATGCCGCGCACGGCGGTGCTCGGCATTCTCGCGGCAAGCTCGATGGCTGGCGTACCGCTGCTCAACGGCTTCCTGTCGAAGGAAATGTTTTTCACGGAGACCGTCGGGCATCCCGCCTTCAGCGGCTACGCGCAATGGGTCCTGCCGGCGTTCGCGACGGTCGCCGGCATGCTGTCGGTCGCGTACTCGGCGCGCTTCGTCCACGACGTGTTCTTCAATGGTGAGCCGATCGACCTGCCGCGTCATCCGCACGAGCCGCCGGGCTGGATGCGTCTGCCGGTCGAGATCCTCGTGACGTTGGTGCTGCTGGTCGGCTTCCTGCCGCAAGTTGTGGTCGGCAGCATCCTCTACGTCGCAGCAAACGCGGTGCTGCAGACCGCGCCACCGCCGTTCCACCTCGCCGTCTGGCACGGCTTCAACCTGCCGCTGGTCATGAGCCTCGTCGCTTTCGGACTGGGCCTGCTGCACTACTGGCGCCGCCATCATCTGTTCGCCCTGCACGAGCGTTTCGGCCTGCCGCTGTCGAGCCCGGTCGCGTTCGAACGTGTCTATCGCGATGCGGGCCGCGCCTCGACATGGCTACTGGCGCGCATCGACGACGGCTCGGTGACGCGCTACCTGGCGCTGACCATCGCCTTCGTTCTCGGGCTCGGCGCGTGGGCGTGGACGTCGACCGGCATCCCGTCGCGATCGCTGGCGGGCCCCCTACCATCCACGCCTGCCGACGCCGCGAGCCTCGCCGCTCTCGTCACGCTCGCTGTCGGCGCGCTCGGCACGGTCTATTTCCACACCCAGCGCCTTGCCGCTCTCGTCTTCATGAGCGTGGTCGGCCTCGTCGTCGTGCTCACCTTCATACGCCTTCAGGCGCCGGACCTCGCGCTGACGCAGATCTCTGTCGAGGTCGTGTCGATCGTGCTGCTGCTTGCGCTGCGTTTCCTGCCGGGGCGCTCGACGGACGACAGCCCGCCAGCGCTAAAACTGCGCGATGGCGTTCTCGCCGGCCTCGGCGGGCTCGGCTTTGCCGCTCTCGCCTACGCCATGCTGACGCGACCGTTCGAGACGATATCGGGCTACCATATCGCCAACTCGGTGCCGGGGGGCGGTGGCACCAACGTCGTCAACGTCATCCTCGTCGATTTCCGCGGCTTCGACACCATGGGCGAAATCGCGGTTCTGGCGATGGCGGCGCTCGGCCTGCATGCGCTTCTCGACGATCTTCGGCTGCGGCCCTACGCGGCCAGTGCGACGGACCTCGCCGACCCCCATCCGATCATGCTGGC
>CALFEM010000059.1 GCA_937950105.1 uncultured Alphaproteobacteria bacterium
TCAGATCGAACACTCTGCCGGGTTTGATTTTGCCGGTGAGCACGCGATCCATCAGGTCGGGTAGGAAGCGGCGGACAGGTGCCGGACCGCCCAGCATCCGCCGCTGCGCAATGAACATCGCCTGTCCGTCGAACGTTACGCCATGCGGGACGCCGACATAGCCAATCGAGCCGCCCGGCCGGCACACCTCGACCGCCTGTGTCATCGCATCCTGCGTGCCGACGCATTCGAGCACCGCATCCGCACCGATGCCAGTCGTCAGCTCCTTGATGCGCGCGATGCCTTCTGCACCGCGATCTGCCACGATGTCGGTTGCGCCGAACTCCAGCGCGAGGCGCTGGCGCGTCTCGTGGCGGCTCATGGCGATGATGCGTTCGGCCCCCATCTGCTTTGCCGCGAGCACGCCCATCAGGCCAACGGCGCCGTCACCGACGACGACCGCCGTGCTGCCCGCGTGGACACCGGCCGCCCAGGCCGCATACCAACCCGTGCCGAGCACGTCGGACGTGGCGAGCAGATCCGGAATGAGATCGGGCGACGGCACTTCCGGCGTCGCCACCAGCGTGCCGTCGGCGAGCGGTACGCGCGCGAATGGAGCTTGTGCCCCCGTCATGAACTCGCGCTGCACACAGGACGACGGAAAGCCGAAGCGGCAGTGCGGGCAGGTGTTGTCGGAGATGCAGAACGAGCCGACCACGAACTGACCGGGGCGGATGCTGCGCACCTCGGCGCCGACCTCCTCGACGATCCCGCAATACTCGTGACCCATGTATGCGGGCCCCTCGCTCGGCTGCAGGCCGCGATAGAGCCACAGGTCCGAGCCGCAGATGCAGGTCGCCGACAGCCGGATGATGGCGTCGGTCGGTTTCAGAATCTTGGGGTCGGCGACGGTCTCGAAGCGAACGTCGCCCGGCTCGTGCATGACGGTTCCATACATCGCGTGTCCTCCGCTGACGGGGTGCTGTCTCACCGCATCATTTTGGCGTTCGGGGCTGAAATGATTAGATGCTAGAATGCGCATGGATCGATAAGCAGAGCTAATCAATGAAGCCAACCAGCCTCGACGACCTGCGCGCCCTCGTTGCCGTGGGGCACGAACGCAGCTTCACCAAGGCGGCGGCGAAACTCGGTGTGTCGCAGTCGGCGCTGAGCCAGACCATCCGCCAGCTCGAGACCCGCCTCGGCGTCCGGCTGCTCACGCGCACGACCCGCAGCGTCTCGCCGACCGAGGCCGGCGAGCGCCTGCTCCGCACGATCGAGCCGCGGTTCGAAGAGATCGACGCGGAATTGGGTGCCGTCGCGGAACAGCGCGACAAACCTGCCGGCACGATCCGGATCACTGCCGGCGATCACGCCGTGCAGTCGATCATCTGGCCAAAGCTGACGAAGCTTCTTGCGCGCTTTCCCGAAATTCAAGCCGAGATCAGTATCGACCACGGCTTGGTCGACATTGTCGCCGAGCGCTTCGATGCGGGTGTGCGTTCGGGAGAGCAGGTGGCGAAGGATATGATCGCGGTCCGCATAGGGCCGGATGTGCGCTTCGTCGTGGTCGGGACGCGCTCATACTTTGCCGGGCGGTCGCCGCCCAGAACGCCGCAGGATCTCGTCCACCACACCTGCATCAATCTCAGACTGCCGACGCGTGGAGGGCTTTATGCCTGGGAATTCGAGCGCGGAGGGCGCGAGGTCAAGGTGCGCGTCGAAGGACAACTCGTGTTCAACAGCATTTATCAGGTGCGCGACGCGACTCTCGCCGGGTTCGGCCTCGCCTTCATTCCTGAAGACCTGGCGTCGTCTCACATCGCAAAAGGGCGCCTTGTACAGGTACTCCGCGAGTGGTGCCCGCCCTGGCCGGGGTATCATCTCTACTATCCGAGCCGCCGGCAGTCCTCGGCGGCCTTCTCGCTCGTCGTCGAAGCGCTGCGCCATCGGGAGCGCTGAGCGCTGTCGCTGCGCCGCCAACGGCGCATCGTCAGATCACTTGATCGACGGCCTGCATTTGCTCTGCATTCATTCGGCCGCCGTGCACCTTGATCTGCGAGAAGGCCGTCTTGATCTCACGCAGTTCCCCTGGCGTCCACGCGACAGTGATGGCCGCCAGGTTCTCGTTGAAGTGATCCACGTTGCGTGTGCCGGGGATCGGAACAATCCACGGCTTCTGCGCGAGCAGCCATGACAGGGCCAACTGCGCAGGCGTTGCGTTCTTCTTCGCGCCGAACCGTTTAAGCAGAGATCGGAAGAGCACACGTCTGAACTCCAGTCACTTAGGCATCTCGTA
>CALFEM010000060.1 GCA_937950105.1 uncultured Alphaproteobacteria bacterium
CACCGAGATCTACACTCTTTCCCTACACGACGCTCTTCCGATCTTCGACGGCGGCCTTGAGGCGGCGGCGGATGCGGTTGCGAACCACGGCGCCGCCGAGCTTCTTGGTGACGGTGTAGCCGAACCGCGCCGGACCGGCCGCCGTGACGGCCTGGCCGGCTTCTGGCCGGCTTGCCGCGGCGCCGCCCGTTGGTTCGCCCGCAGTCGTCGCGGGGACCGGACGGAGTTTCGCTTCGACGGTCACCGTGGCGGTCGACCAGCGCGCCCCGCCCCGCACCCGCAGGAACTCGGGGCGCTTCTTGAGCGTCGGTTGCCTCACCGTCCACCACGCAGTCGCGTCGCCACCACGGCGTTGGCCGTCGGCGCAAAAAACCTCAGGCGCTCAGACGCTTGCGGCCCTTGGCGCGACGGCGGGCGAGAACCTTCTGGCCGCCCTTGGTGAGCATGCGGGCGCGGAAGCCGTGGCGGCGCTTGCGCACGAGACGGCTCGGCTGATAAGTGCGTTTCACTTGCGTTCTCCGTATGTATCGAGCGGCACCTGCAAGGATGCCGCAACAGCAAATCCCGCCCGTGTCACGCAGCGGCCGGTCGACCGGGTCCGCGCGCGCCAGAGCAGGCAAAATCCCTGAAGCTGGCGGGTTATATGTGGAGGCTTGGGCTAAGTCAATCGGCCGCCCGGCGGGCCGCCCGCAGCGGTCGCCCCTCGTCGGCGTAACGAAACGCGTGGCAACCAGCGTATCCTGTCGCAGCGGTTGCCGCACCGACTTGTCGCAGGGGCGGGCTGCGACCGTGGTTGCAGGGCCGCGTCAGAGGTAATCGGAGTTCAGGTCGATGACGAAGCCGGATCATCCCGCCCCGACCGTCCCGACCCCGCCATCGGGTGCGCCGCGGCGCCTTCTGCCGCTGGCGGTGCTTGCTGCGCTGATGGCGCTGGTGTTCGCTTTTGGCTGGCACCAGCACCTGTCGTTCAAGACCATCGGCCTCAACTACGAGGCGCTCAAGGCTTTCGTGGCCGGTAACTTCCCCGCCGCGCTCGCCGCCTACATGGCCCTCTATGTCGCCGTGGTGGCGCTGTCGCTGCCGGGCGGCCTCGCCATGACGCTGGCGGGCGGATTGCTGTTCGGCTGGCTGGCGGCGACGCTCGCGACGGTAGTGGCTGCAACTCTTGGTGCGACGCTGCTGTTTCTCGTGGCACGCACGTCGCTCGGCGAAGGCCTTGCCGCGAAGGCGGGGCCGTGGGCGGCGAAGCTGGCGCAGGGTTTCCGTGAGAATGCGCTCTCCTACCTTCTGTTCCTGCGGCTCGTGCCGGCGTTTCCCTTCTTCGTCGTCAATCTGGTACCGGCGCTGCTCGGCGTGCCGCTTTCGACCTACGTGGTCGGCACCTTCTTCGGCATCATTCCCGGCACTACGGCGTTCTCGGTCCTGGGCGCCGGCCTCGGCAGCGCTGTTGAAAGCCAGAACGCAATCTACAACGAGTGTCTTGCGAAGCAGGGCGCGCGCGGGCCAGAACTCTGCACCTATGCGATCGACACCAAAGCGCTGGTGACGACGGAGCTGCTGGCGGCCTTCGTGCTGCTCGGCGTCGTCGCGCTCATTCCGGTGGCGATCAAGCGGCTGAGGGCCAGGAGCGCGCACGATGCAGGCACATGACGGCACGAAGACGCAGCTCGCGGTCGATCTGTGCATCATCGGCGGCGGTTCGGGTGGTCTTTCGGTGGCGGCGGCGGCGGTCGCGTTCGGCCAGCGCGTCGTGCTCATCGAAAAGGGCAAGATGGGCGGCGACTGCCTCAACTACGGCTGCGTGCCGTCGAAGGCGATGATCGCGGCGGGCAAGCGCGCGCACGTGATGCGGTCTTCCGCGCCGTTCGGCATTCGCCCGGTGGAGCCGACAGTCGACTGGGGCGGTGTCAACGACCACGTTCGCGACGTCATTGCTCACATCGCGCCCAACGACAGCGTCGAGCGTTTCGGCGGGCTCGGCGTCAAGGTGATCCAGGCCCCGGCCCGCTTCGTCGATCGCAACACGGTCGTTGCGGGCGAGTATCGCGTCACCGCGCGCCGCTTCGTGATCGCCACCGGATCATCGCCGGCGGTGCCGCCGATCCCGGGCCTCGCCTCCGTGCCCTATTTCACCAACGAGACGGTTTTCGAGAACCGCGAGCCCGTCGCGCATCTGATCGTCATCGGCGGCGGCCCGATCGGCCTCGAGCTGGCGCAGGCGCATGCGCGTCTCGGCGCGCGCGTCACGGTGCTCGAGGGCGCCAAGGCGCTTGGCCGCGACGATCCCGAAATGACGGCGGTGGTGCTGAAGGCGCTGCGCGCCGAGGGTATCGACATCCGCGAGGGCAAGGGCGTCACGAGCGTGCGCGGAGCCGCTGGCGCCATCACCGTCACGGTCGGAGAGGGCACTGCCGCCGAGATGGTCACGGGCTCGCACCTGTTGATCGCGGTCGGGCGCCGGCCGAACACAGCCGACCTCGGGCTCGACGCCGCCGGCATCGCCGCCGACCGCAACGGCATCATCGTCACGCCGGGTCTCGTCACCTCCAACCCCAAGGTATTCGCCATCGGTGACGTCGCCGGCGGGCCGCAGTTCACCCACGTCGCCAACTATCATGCCGGCCTCGTCATCCGCCTGGCGCTGTTCCGCCTGCCGGCCAAGGTGGACGCGGGGCTCATTCCGTGGGTGACCTTCACCGATCCCGAGCTTGCCCACGTCGGGCTCAGCGAGGAGCAGGTGCGGGCGAAACACGGCAAGGTCGGCGTCTTGCGCTGGGCCTACCACGAGAACGACCGCGCCCAGGCCGAGCGGGTGACGCATGGCCATATCAAGGTGGTGGTCGGCAAGCGCGGGCGCATCCTCGGCGCCACCATCGCCGGCGAGCAGGCGGGAGAGTTGATCCAGACGTGGTCGCTCGCCATCTCCCAGAAGCTGCCCATCAAGGCGATGGCCGGCGTTGTCGTGCCCTATCCGACGCTCTCGGAAATCTCGAAGCGTGCGGCCATCCGGCACTTCACCGCCGTGCCCGGTAATCCTCTGGTGCGCAAGGTGATCGGCATTCTGGCCAAACTCGGCTAGAGTCCGGCCGCATCGAAGGCGCATCAAGAACGGAGGCGGCCACCGGCGCGGCGGCTGCCCGAAAAGAAGAAGCGTTGGACCACAAGGCACACGAGCAGTTCGGCGTCAAAGCCGCTGCGGCCGCCAACTCGGCGCGCGGCTCGGTCAATCGCGTGCTCGACGCTTCCCGCCAGCGCTGGCTGCGCCTCGGGCTTCCGGCCAAGCTGCTGCTGCTGACGGCCGTGTTCGTCATGCTCGCCGAGATCCTGATCTTCGTGCCGTCAGTCGCCAACTATCGCGTGTCGTGGCTGAGCGATCGGCTGACCGCGGCTCAGGTGGCGGCACTGGCGGCCGAAGCGGTGCCCGGCGGCGAGGTCCCGCCGAAGGTGCGCGCCGAGCTGCTGCGCACGGCGCAGGTGAAGGCGGTCGCCATTCGCCGTGATGGCCAGCGCCGTGTGGTGCTGCCGCCCGAGGAACCGCTGGTGATCGACGCGCATTACGATTTGCGTCCTGTCGAAGGCGACGGCATCCTGTCGCGCATCTCGCTCATCAACGATGCGTTCGCCACCTTCCTGCACGGCGATGGCCGCATCATCCGCGTCACCGGACCGGTCGGTTCCAATCCGGCCGACTTCATCGAGATCGTCATTCCGGAAGCGCCGCTGAAGCGCGTCATCGTGCGCTACGGCCTCAATATCCTCGCGCTGTCGATTCTCATTTCGCTCATCACCGCGGCGCTCGTCTATTTCGCGCTGTCGCGCCTGCTGGTGGCGCCGATGATGCGCCTGACGCGCAACATGGTGCGCTTCTCCGAGAACCCCGAGGACCCCGAGCGTATCATCACGCCGTCGGATCGCGACGATGAGATCGGTGTCGCCGAGCGACAGCTCGCCAGCATGCAGCGCGAGCTGTCGCAGTTGTTCCTGCAGAAGAGCCGTCTGGCGCAGCTCGGCCTCGCCGTATCGAAGATCAATCACGACCTGCGCAACATGCTCGCCAACGCGCAGCTCATCTCCGATCGCCTCACGGGCGTGCCGGATCCGACGGTGCAGCGCTTCGCCCCGAAGCTGATCGCCTCGCTCGATCGCGCCATCAACTTCTGCAACGACTCGCTCAAGTTCGGCCGCGCCGAGGAGGCGACACCGCGGCGCGAGCTGCTGCGTCTGAAGCCGCTGGTCGAGGAAATCGGCGACGCCTTCGCCTTGCCTCGCGATGGCGAGATCGACTGGCGCATGGACATGGACGAGACCCTGCGCATCGACGCCGACCGCGAGCATCTGTTCCGCATCTTGAGCAATCTCGTGCGCAATGCCGTGCAGGCGATCGAGGGACAGGAAGGGCGGAGTGCGCCCGGGCAGGTGCAGGTGCGTGCGTGGCGTGACGCGCGCCGCGTTTCCGTCGAGGTCAGCGACGACGGTCCGGGCGTGCCGCCGCGCGCGCGTGAAAATCTGTTCCGCGCCTTCCAGGGCTCGGTGCGCAAGGGCGGCACCGGACTCGGCCTCGCCATTGCCGCCGAACTGGTCGCGGCTCATGGCGGCAAGCTGCGTCTGCTCGATACGCCGAAGGGCGCCACCTTCCTGATCGAGCTGCCCGACCGCGCCGTTCACGCCTGAGCCTGTGTCCGCGTGGGGCATCGGGCCACGCGCAAGCGGGCCGGCGCGAGCTCTGTCGCAGAAGCGGGCTTGCCAATTCCGGCTGTTTCCGCAAGAGCGCAGCGTCGATGCGTGGCTTCCAGTTCTCGATCAGGACAATCCGGTGGGGGATGAATCGGTCGTAGCTGTCCCGGCTGTGGTGCGCTGGGCCAGGCGTCGATGGACCGCTCGCGCCTGGGTCTCGCGAGGCCCTCGCGCAGCCGGTCAGGCCATGGCTCCAACGGTTTCACGGGCTGCCAAACTTCTGGGTACGCCGTCGGCGCACGTTCGTCTCAAACCCCTTGCGCTCGCCGCCACGAACGACTAGAAGGGCGCTCTCTCGGCGGGGCTCGCCCCGACGAGCTCGGCGCGTCGCCCTTCGGCCCATGGCCGGCCGGCTCGCGCCTTGGCAAGCGCCCGTAGCTCAGCTGGATAGAGCACCAGACTACGAATCTGGGGGTCAGAGGT
>CALFEM010000061.1 GCA_937950105.1 uncultured Alphaproteobacteria bacterium
TTCGACGTCTCGAGCGCGATCGCCGTCGTCATCACGCGCGTCACGTGCTCGATGTTGCCACCGACGATGATGACCTCGCCGACTTCGGCGATGGCGCGGCCGAAGCCGGCGAGGGCTGCCGTCGTCAGGCTGTAACGGCCGTCCCAGATCAGCGTCGCGATCTTCGCTCGTGTCGAAAGCCCGAGCGAGCGAAACAGCTCGTCGTACTCGATGTGCAGGTCGGCGAGCGACTGGCGCGCGAGGGCGGCGATCAGCGGCGTCACCAGCACCGCCTGGGCGATGATCATCGCCGTCGGCGTGTAGAGCAGGCCGAGCACGCCGAGCGGCCCGGCGCGCGACAGCATCAGGTAGACGGCGAGGCCGACCACCACCGGCGGCAGGCCCATGAAGGCGTTGAGCAGCGCCGTCAGCGCCGCATTGCCGGGAAATCGGACTACGGCCAGGAAGGCGCCGAGCGGCAGACCGACCACACAACCGATAGCGACCGCCGTCAGCGTCACTCGAAGCGACAGCCCGATGATGCTGTAGAGCTCGCCGTCGCCGGAGGCGACGAGCCCCAGTGCAAGACTGAAAATGCTCGAGAAATCGGTCATGGCGGCGGTGCGACGGCTCGCGACGTTATGCGTAGGGGCACATTACGCAGCCTGGACGGCGCCGCGAAAGCGGAATCTGCACGCGCGGGAAGATTCCCGACCGCGACGGGCGCCGAGCCGCCCGGCTCCGTACTGCCGTCCAGCTTCGGATCGGCCGCTTCTTATTGCGCCATCGCGGGTGCCCGGCGCCCTGCCGCACCGCCATTTTCTCCGCCTGTGCCGCGCGGAACAGGCCGCCGCCGGCTCGCGTGGTTAATCGCTCCTCAAGGGAGCAGCCCCAACCAACGGAGTCGTGACATGTCGATGAGCATCGAACTCGCAGCCGAGCCCACCGCCACCACCGAGAGCATCACGTCCCGTCCTGCCCGGTCGGGCGCGCGGGGTCTCGTGACCGCGTTCGCCACCACCCTCTCGGGATACTTCTTCCTCTCCTGCGCTTACCTCTACTGGCTTGCAGCCGCCGGTGGCGCCGTCCTCAGCTTCATCCTGCCGCGCTCGCTGATCGAGCGCGCGCCGCTGACGATCCTCACGCTGTCCTCGCTGGCCATGGCCGCCTCGACGCAGACCCTTTCAGGCTTCTGGCCCGACTACACCAGCCTCGCCGACATCGGCCGCGAGGCGCTGCTGTGGGTGGCGATCGGCACCTTCGGCCGCGCCTATCTCGTCTACACCGACTTCCCCTCGACCTTCGAGGGGCTGGAGCGCGCCATCGACGAGCGCCCGCTCGACCGCTGGATCGGCAAGCACCTGCACCATCGCATCGACGCCATCTTCACCCGTGTCTGGGTGGCGAACTCGGTCGCCATCATCCCGCTGACGCTGCTGGTGCTGATGCCATCGACGCTCAACTACTTCGTCGTGCTGGCCTACTTCGTCGCGCTGCTGATCGGCCAGTTCCCGCACGAGCTGATCGACCACGTCAACCTGCACACCCGCGTGTTCCAGCCGAAGGCCGGCACGCCGGAGATGCCCAAGCGCATCCTCAAGGCGCTGCAGTTCTACTTCGAGTATCCCCACCAGTTGCTGCTGGCGCGCGCTCCCGAGTATCACCGCATCCAGCACGTCTATGTGCACCACGTCGAAGACAACGGCCTCCTCGACAGCCAGACGACCGCGCCCTACGACCGCACCAGCTTCCTCGACTTCTCGCGCCACGCTCTGATCCAGGGCCTCGACATGGTCTCGGGCTACAAGGTCGCCATGTACCTGAAGAAGAAGGGCAAGAAGCGCCAGATGCGCGAGCTCGTCCGCGGCTTCGTGATCTGGTACGCCTTCCTCGCCCTGATCGCGCTGTTCAACCCGCTCGCCGCCGGCATCATCTGGGTGTCGCGCTTCGTCGGCGGCAACATGCTCTCTCTGGTCGCCTTCTGGCAGCACGGCCTCGTCGACGACCACGACATCCAGGACGTGCACGGCAACTCGGTCAACTTCCTCGGCCACGAGCATGGCAACCTCGGCTCCGACTACCACGTCGAGCACCATCTGCAGCCGGGCCGCCACTGGAGCGCCTACTACTCGGTGTTCTCGAAGGCCGAGCAGTCCGACAAGGGCCACGGCGCCGTGCTGATGCAGAAGGAAGTGTTCGGCCCGCTGGCCTTCGTCGCCTCGCTCTGGCGCCGCGACTACGACGCGATCGCCGCCCACGCCCACCTCGCCGGCGTCGATCCGAACGACAAGACCGCGCTGGCCGCCATCGTTGCCGAGCGTACCGGCGCCATCGGCGAGACCGAGCGCACGGGGTCCATGCTCGCCCTCGACCGCCTCGTCAGCCGCGCCATGGCGCTGACGCTGCCCAAGGTGTTCAACACCTGAGAGTGAAGCAAACCATCACCCGGAAGGCGGAAGCGGTTGCAGATGCAGCCGCTTCCGTTCTTTTCAGCCCAACCGCCCCGACTTTGATCAGTTTTTCTTATATTCAAAATCAGCGATACAAACTTTACCTGATCGCTGTCCTTGTTTAGAGCGCTTCCAGGCGGCGCCCCCGGACGGGCCCGCGCGTCAGGGAGACGGACGATGAACGAAATGATCAAGTGCCCAGTCATGCACGGAGGCAATACCGCCACGAGCGACAGCGTGATGAACTGGTGGCCGGAGGCACTGAACCTCGACATCCTGCATCAGCACGATGCCAAGACCAACCCGATGGGCAAGGACTTCTCCTATCGCGACGCGGTCAAGACGCTCGACTATGCCGCCGTCAAGCGCGACCTCACCGCGCTGATGACCGACAGCCAGTCGTGGTGGCCGGCCGACTGGGGCCACTACGGCGGTCTCATGATCCGCATGGCATGGCACGCCGCCGGCACCTATCGCATCGCCGACGGTCGCGGCGGCGGCGGCACCGGCAACCAGCGCTTCGCCCCGCTCAACTCGTGGCCCGACAACGTCAGCCTCGACAAGGCCCGCCGCCTGCTGTGGCCGGTCAAGAAGAAGTACGGCAACAAGCTGTCGTGGGCCGATCTCATCATCCTCGCCGGCAACGTCGCCTACGAGTCGATGGGCCTCAAGACGTTCGGTTTCGCCTTCGGTCGCGAGGACATCTGGCATCCCGAGAAGGACATCTACTGGGGCGCGGAGAAGGAATGGCTGGCGCCCTCCGACAGCCGCTACGGCGATCTCAGCAAGCCCGAGACCATGGAGAACCCGCTCGCCGCCGTGCAGATGGGCCTCATCTACGTCAACCCCGAGGGCGTCAACGGCAACCCGGACCCGCTGAAGACCGCGCTGCAGGTGCGCGAGACGTTCGCGCGCATGGCCATGAACGACGAGGAAACCGTCGCGCTCACCATCGGCGGCCACACCGTCGGCAAGTGCCACGGCAACGGTGACGCCAAGGCGCTCGGCCCGAACCCCGAGGCGGCCGACGTCACCGAGCAGGGCTTCGGCTGGGCCAACCCGCATCAAAACGGCAAGGCGAGCCTCGCCGTCACCTCCGGCATCGAGGGCGCCTGGACCACGCATCCGACCCAGTGGGACAACGGCTATCTCAAGCTGCTGTTCGGCTACGACTGGTGGCTCGCCAAGAGCCCGGCCGGCGCCAATCAATGGCAGCCGATCGGCATCAAGGAAGAGGATATGCCGGTCGATGCGACCGATCCCTCCATCCGCCGAATGCCGATCATGACCGACGCGGACATGGCGATGCGGATGGACCCGATCTACCGCGAGATCTCGCTGAAGTTCATGAACGACTTCGACTACTTCTCGAAGACGTTCGCGCGCGCCTGGTTCAAGCTGACGCATCGCGACATGGGTCCGAAGACCCGCTACATCGGCCCCTACGCGCCGAGCGAGGACCTGATCTGGCAGGACCCGGTTCCGGCCGGCTCCACGTCCTACGACGTCGCCGCGCTGAAGGCGAAGATCGCGGCGTCGGGCCTTTCGATCGGCGAGATGGTGGCGACGGCGTGGGACAGTGCCCGCACTTTCCGCGGCTCCGACATGCGTGGCGGCGCCAACGGTGCGCGCATCCGCCTTGCCCCGCAGAAAGACTGGGAAGGCAACGAACCGGCCCGTCTGCAGAAGGTGCTGGGCGTGCTCGAGCCGCTCGCAAAGGCGGCCGGTGCGTCGCTCGCCGACACCATCGTTCTGGCCGGCAACGTCGGCCTCGAACAGGCGATCAAGGCGGCCGGCTTCAACGTCGCGGTGCCGTTCGCGGCCGGTCGTGGTGACGCGACCGCCGAGCAGACCGACGCCGACTCGTTCGCGCCGCTCGAGCCGGTTGCCGACGGCTACCGCAACTGGCTGAAGAAGGATTACGTCGTCAGCGCCGAAGAGTTGATGCTCGACCGCACGCAGTTGCTCGGCCTCACCGCCAACGAAATGACGGTGCTGGTCGGCGGCATGCGCATGCTCGGCACCAACCACGGCGGCAGCAAGCACGGTGTCTTCACCGACCGCGCAGGCGCGCTGACGACCGACTTCTTCGTCAACCTGACCGACATGGCCTACTCGTGGCACCCGGCTGGCAACGGCACCTACGAACTGCGTTGCCGCAAGACCGGCGCCGTCAAATGGACCGCCTCGCGCATCGACCTCGTGTTCGGCTCGAACTCGATCCTGCGCGCCTATGCCGAGGTCTATGCCCAGGACGACAACAAGGAGAAGTTCGTGAAGGACTTCGTCGCCGCCTGGACCAAGGTGATGAACGCCGACCGCTTCGACCTGACGGCGGCGGCTTCCTGAATCACGGCAGGTCGACGAACGACGACATGAGCCGACACGACCGGAAGCGGCTCCCTCACGGGGGCCGCTTTTGCTTTGTTCCGCTCGGGTTGCGTCTGCGAAGCGGTGCGACCACTCCACGCAAGGCCGAGAGGACGATTGACAGGAGAGGCGATTTCCACCATCTCAGGGGCACTCGATGTTTCGCGGTACGCGCGAATGCGCATCGCTCGCCTGTCCCCTGGTTGGCCGTTCCACTGGCCTTTTCGTTCCGGGACGCTTTTGCGAGCAGCGGATTTTCCCCGAGACCTCTCCTGTGAAACGAGATGGCCCCCCACGCGCGGCGGGCCGCTCCGAAGCGCCTCGAGCCGCCAAACAGGCGAGCTGGATACCCAGCCGCACGGCCGCCGGCGCAGAAAGACCTACCCATTTCCATGACTGACCAGACTTTCGCGGACCTCGGCGTCGCCGAGCCGATCTGCCGTGCGCTCGCCGACGAGGGCTACACCAACCCGACCCCGATCCAGCTCGGCGCCATTCCGACGCTGCTCGCCGGCCGCGACCTCCTCGGCCTCGCCCAGACCGGCACCGGCAAGACCGCCGCGTTCTCCGTGCCGATTCTGCAGCGCCTCTCAGAGCACGCCCGTCCGGCCCGGCCGCGCACGCCGCGCGCGCTGATCCTCGCGCCGACGCGCGAGCTCGCCGTACAGATCAACGACAGCATGAAGCTCTACGGCCGCCACCTGAAGCTGCGCTCGACCGCTGTGTTCGGCGGCGTCGGCATCGGCGCCCAGATCGAGACGCTGCGCCGCGGCGTCGACATCCTCGTCGCCACGCCGGGCCGTCTGCTCGATCTCTGCGACCAGCGCATGTGCGACCTCGGCAGCCTGGAGATCCTGACACTCGACGAAGCCGACCGCATGCTCGACATGGGCTTCGTGCGCGACGTCCGCCGCATCATGAAGCTGGTGCCGAAGGAGCGCCAGACGCTGCTTCTGTCGGCCACCATGCCGACCGATATCGAGAGCCTCGCCACCGACATCCTGCGTGATCCCGCCAAGGTCGAGATCGCGCATGCGGGCAAGACCGTCGATCGCATCGCGCAGAGCGTGCACTTCGTGGCGCAGACGCTGAAGCGCGATCTGCTGTCGACGCTGCTCGCCGACGAAGCGATGACGCGCGTGATGGTGTTCACCCGCACCAAGCGCGGCGCCGATCGCGTCGCCCAGCATCTCAACCGCAGCGCCATCAGCGCCGAGGCGATCCACGGTAACAAGTCGCAGAACCATCGCCAGCGTACGCTGGAAGGCTTCCGCACCGGGCGCACCCGCGTGCTGGTGGCGACCGACATCGCCGCGCGCGGTCTCGACATCGATCTCGTCTCGCACGTCTTCAACTTCGAATTGCCGCACGAGCCGGAAGCCTATGTGCA
>CALFEM010000062.1 GCA_937950105.1 uncultured Alphaproteobacteria bacterium
GACCACCGAGATCTACACTCTTTCCCTACACGACGCTCTTCCGATCTCCCTTCCAGGCGATGATCTCGACCTTGGTGAGGGTCTGCACGTACTTGGCGAGATACTGGTCCGGGATCAGCAGCACGCGCGGCGCGCCGAGGCTCTCGACCACCTTGACGGCGTTCGACGACGTGCAGGTGATGTCGCATTCGGCCTTCACGGCGGCGCTGGTGTTGACGTAGGTGACGATCGGCACGCCCGGATACGCTTCGCGCAGGGCGCGCACGTCCGCGGCGGTGATCGATTCCGCGAGCGAGCAGCCGGCCTTCATGTCGGGGATCAGCACCGTCTTGTCGGGCGAGAGCAGCTTCGAGGTCTCGGCCATGAAGTGAACGCCGGCCTGCACGATCACGTCCGCCTTGGTGCGTGCGGCCTCCTTGGCGAGCTGCAAGCTGTCGCCACGGAAGTCGCCGACGCAGTGGAAGATCTCCGGCGTCATGTAGTTGTGCGCCAGGATGACGGCGTTGCGTTCCTTCTTCAGCTCGTTGATGGCCTTGATGAGCGGCGCGTAGTGCGGCCATTCCATCGGCGTGACCACATGCTTCACGCGCTCGTAGAGCGGCGCCATCTCGGCGGCGAGTGCCGGGGTGAACGCGGGCAGATCTCGCAGCGGGGCCGGGCGGGCACCGACAGGTGCCGGGCAAGCGGCATCGGTGCGGGTCGCGGCTGCGGAAGCGATGGCCATGTCCAATCCACCTTCTGCTGACTGCGCCCGTCGCCGGACGCTGCGTCATCGAGAGGCGTCTCGAATGCTCATTGTGAGCATAAGTCACGCCCGGCTTGTGTCGGCAAGGCCGACACCCTCATTTGTGCTCAAAACGAGCATTGGTGAGTGGTTCTAAGATAGGGGACCGTTGGGGAAATTTCCAGAAGATTGAAGCTTTTTTGACAGGGTGCCAGAACGGCGGTGAGGTGGCCGCCACCGGGTGTTCGCTTGCCGCGCGACCAGGCGTAGACAAGCGCTGCAACTGCTTGCCGTGCCGCCAGACAGGGCAACGAATTGCGAAGGCGTTTCATCGTTTCAGCGG
Organism: uncultured Alphaproteobacteria bacterium; assembly: GCA_937950105.1. Lineage (GTDB taxonomy): Bacteria > Pseudomonadota > Alphaproteobacteria > Rhizobiales > Hyphomicrobiaceae > JAEUMD01. Next base: position 1,068 of record CALFEM010000062.1, read on the forward strand.
GGGCGGATGAAGGATCGTGCAGTTCGAGCGCTGGCCGCCCGCCAGCAATGCGCCGGCGCCAGCGTCCTGCTGTTTCGCGGCGACGAGGTGCTGCTGGTCGAGCGGGGCCCCGGGCGTGCGGGCGCGGGCCTCTGGAGCGCGCCGGGTGGGCACGTCGAGTCGGGCGAGAGTGCGGAAATGGCGGCACGCCGCGAACTGCTCGAGGAGACGGGGCTCGCCGCCGCAGCGTTGATCGAGGTCGCGGTGCATCCCGTCCGGCTGACATCGGCGGAGGGCGCCCCGGTCACCTGCCGCGTCACCGTGTTTGCGGGGTATGCAACAGCGGCAGCGAGGCCCGTGGCCGGCGGTGATGCCGCTGACGCCCGCTTCGTGCCGCTTTCCGGCATCGGCGCGTTGTCGGTGACGGCCGGGCTGCCGGCGCTCATCGCCTCTGCGCGGGACAGGCTCCAGGGCAATCGCTGAAACGCCACGGTGCCAGAATATCGTGGCAGAGGCCGATCGCCCGGTTGCAGGCGCATGCGCTTGCATCGAAGGTGTGAATCAGTCCCTGAGACACGGGAGGGGACAGGGCCGGCGGTGCCTCAATTCCAATTGATCCCTACCTGCTCTATGGATCGATCTGTCAACACGGCCCCCGCCGGGGCAGCGCTTCACCGGACGCCGGTCGAGAGCGCCGGGGCACTTTGCTCTGGAACTTGCGCGAGCAACAGACACGGGTACGGACATGCGGCGTTACACGGTTGGCCAGCGGATGCTCAGCGGCGCCGTATTGGTGATGGCCGCGGTTGCGGTGTTCGGCATCGCGACGCTCGTTTCGGCACGCCCCGCTGCCGCGGCCCCGGCATCGGCCGATAGCCGCCCCTATGACACGAAGCTGCTGCGGCTCGCGGAGTTGCTCGGCGCCATCCATTACTTGCGCGAGCTGTGTGGTGCCAACGAAGGGCAGTTCTGGCGCGACACCATGATGGAGGTGATGAAGACGGAAGGCAGCTCGGCCGTGCGCCGTGCCCGCCTGACGCGCAGCTTCAATCAGGGCTACCGCAATTACAGCCGCACCTACAATGTCTGCACGCCGACGGCGAAGGCCAACATCGATCGCTTCCTGGCCGAGGGCGCGGAACTGGCGGCTGGCCTGTCTGCCGACGGTACCTAGAGCGCTATCCGATCAGACAGAACCGCTCTGCGGTTCACTGATCGGATGGAAGCGCTCTGGCCTAAGCTGCCAGAGCATCTTTATCCGACCGCTGAAGCGCTGAAGGCGATTCCGTTCGATCGGATGATCACAAGCCGGGGCCGTGGCGATCAGGCGCGAGCGAGGCGCGTGCTTGGGCGCATGCCCCGCGCTCGGCTCGCGTGGAGCCTTTCCGACCGGTTTACAATGAATGAGAGCGGCCTCTCTCAAGGCGCGCGTTCGATGTTACAGCAGAGTACCCGCTAGCGCGCTGCGATGCCGGGTGACGCGCGGGGTGGAAGACATCGCATCACTCGGCCGGCCACAAGGCAGGCCCACGGTGATGAGGACGAACCGGGGAATTGCAGTTTGGCTACGGTATTCGATTACATCGATGACGGAGACAAGAGCATCCAGGCTCTGAGCCTGATCCTCGCCGCTTGGGATCAGGGCGAGGAGACGGGTGTCGCCCCGCAGCTGATGGCCTATGCCGCGCTGTTCACCGCCCTGAGCGACCTCGTCGCGATCTACGGCGAGGACGCTGTCGCCGAACTCGCGCAGGGCCTCGAGCGGCGCGTGCGCATCGGCGAGTTCACGATCACGCAGACCTGCCAGTAACCGGTACGGGCGGCGCCGTCCTCGCTCACACGAGGATTGCAGCGCGCTCAGACAGCGGCCAGCGCCATCTTGAATACGATCTCGCCGACCAGCAGGCCGCCGAAGCCGATCAGGGCAATACCGGCGATGCGGTTGATCAGCCCGAGCCGCGACGGATCGATTTTGTGGCGGATGCGGCCGATGAACTCCGACAGCAGGATCCACCAGCCGAGGCTGCCGCCCATGATCGCGGCGACCATGGTCAACGCGTCGATATTGGACTTCACCTCGACGAAGGTGCTGACGCCGCCGAAAATGGCGAACAGCCCGAGCACCGCACCTGGGTTGGTGATGGTCAGGAAGAACGTCTGCGGGATGTCCCAGGCGAAGTCCTTCAGCGATGCGCTTTCCCGGTGCGCGTCGCTCAAGGCCGCCAGACGCGGCTCGGTGAGATAGAGCTTCAGGCCGAAGACCGCGAGCGCAAGACCGCCCACGATCTGGATGGCCGTCCGATAATCCGACACCGCGCCTGAGATTGCGCCGACGCCCATGGCGGCGAACAGCGCGATCAGCCCGTCGCCGAGCACGGCGCCGATGCCGGCCGCGACGCCGCCCCAGAAGCCGCGTTCGATAGCGCGCTGGATACACAGCACGTTGACGGGGCCGACCGGAGCCGCGACAAGGATTCCGATGATGAGACCGACGGGAATAATGAGCGGATTGGGAATCAGATCCATCGGCCCTCACGGCGGGCAGGCGCGGCTCCGCGCCCAGCCGGCACAACCGGGCTGGCGGCGCGTGTGGACGGCTGCGGGCGCCTCGATGGCTGCCGCGGGCAAGCTGTCAAACCGCCTCTCCCCCGTGTCGTCTGGATGTGGCCGATTCGCGCATATCGCTCCCGCATTGGTACTGAGCGTGCTCTGCCTTGTCCATCGTCCGACCGCGGTTTTCGCCGAACCGGCCGCCAGACCCGGCGCAACCGCGCAGACAGGCAGAACTCCCGACAGCGTGGTGAAGTTCGACATGCGGCTCGAAGCGGCGTCGTTGCCGTCCGACGTGCGCGACATGGTCGATGCGATCCTCGCGGCCACCCACTCCGGCAACATCGCCGATCTCGCCGGCCCGATCGAGTGGAACGAGATGCGCCCCATGTTCGATGACGAGCCGGGCGGCGGAGCCACCGCCGAGTTGATCGACAAGCTGCGGAAGGTCTCACGGGACGGGCAGGGGCACGAGGTGCTCGCGATTCTCGCCGATCTGCTGTCGGTCGGTCCGGCGCAACTGCCGCTCGGGCGCGATTTCGAGAACAACACCGTCTACGTCTGGCCCTACCTCGCCGAATTGCCGCTCGACAAGCTGACCCCGGCGCAGGAGGTGGACCTCTACCGGTTGGTCCCGGCCGATCGCATCGACGACATGAAGAAGGCCGGCAAGTGGACCTGGTACCGGCTGGTGATCGGCGCTGACGGGACATGGCACTCCTTCATGCCGCATCCCTGATCCGGGAGTGCGAAGCGGGCACTTCGATCCGTCCCGCCATCCCGTTCATCCAGCGTACATTTTTCTGCCCAAACCTCGCCGCATCGGCATGGTGCTCCTATGGTCGGACCAGACCGACGGATCGCGCCCGCGCGCGCCGTTGGGTCGAGTGGCGTGAGTTACGCCTGCCGGAGCGCTACGGGGACTTTCCATGCTCATGCGTACGATGTTCCGCAGTCTTGCCGTCGTGGCGACGGTTTCGGCCACGGCCATGATGCTGCCTTCGACGGCTTCCGCGCAGTGGTGGGGCGAACCCGGTTACGAACGCCAGATCGGAAGAGCGTCGTGTAGGGAAAGAGTGTAGATCTCGGTGGT
>CALFEM010000063.1 GCA_937950105.1 uncultured Alphaproteobacteria bacterium
TCGCGGAAGCCGAGCTCGAGCATCTCGCCGGCCTCGTCGAGCACGACCGCCGGCAACCGGGAGAGGTGGAGGCGGCGGCGTTCCAGATGGTCGCGCAGGCGTCCCGGCGTGCGGACGACGATGTGCGGGCCGGCCTCGAGCTGGCGGGCTTCGGCGCGTGCGTCCATGCCGCCGACGCAGGTGATGACGCGGGCGCCGGTGGCGTCGTAGAGCCATGTCAGCTCGCGGCAGACCTGCATGGCGAGCTCGCGGGTCGGCGCAACGATCAGGGCCAGCGGCGCCGTCGTCTCCGCCATTCGCTCCGCCTCGCCGAGCAGGGTGGCGCCCAGCGCCAGGCCGAACGCGACGGTCTTGCCGGAGCCGGTCTGCGCGGAGACGAGCTGGTCGCGGCCGGCGGCGCTGTCGGCCAGCACCGCCATCTGAACGGCGGTCGGGGCGTCATAGCCGCGCGCGGACAGGGCGCGAGCCAGCGCGGGATGCGTGGTCGGGAATGCCATGGATGCTGTGGTCTCGAACAAGGGCCACGCCACCGGGCGCCTGCGCGGATGTGCGGAGGCGCGGATGCGGCCGGGGATCAAGCACATCCCCTACCCGGCATCGCGGCGAGCCGCCAGACGACTTCTCGCCACGGGCCTGATCGACCTTCGGTCAGGCGAATGGAGCAGGTGATGGCAATCGAACCCAAGTATTCAGCTCTATGCTCTTTTGAACTCTCGATTCAGTGCGGGGTGTTGCCCTCGTGTTCCACGTGCCTATGCGCAGGTTGAGGAATCGGCTATCGGATTGAGTTCGCGACGAATGAGGCGCAACCGTGGCAACCAGTAGCAGCGCGAATGGCGCTGAGCGCGCATCCCAACCAATGCTGTTCGAGGCACTGCCCGAACACTTCGCTCCAAGCCGTGGCCGTCGCAAGTCGCCGCCGAGACCAACGAAGGCGACTGTCGCGGAACGACAGACCGCGCCTTCCGCAAAAGTTGAACTAGGTCAATTTAAGTTAGCACGCGAGGCCGCTGTAAAGTTCGTGCGGGACGCAATTCACGAAGGGATGAAGGACGCTGCGAAAAAGGCCGTTGTAACAGCCATTTTCGCAAGCGGAGCCGCGGCTGTCGGTCACTTTCAGTTCGACGCTTTTGGATGGAAGTCTAAGGTTGAGCCACCGACAGTGATTAAGCCTTGGGAGACGACAGTTACAAGGGCGCCCCGCCTGCCTGCAGCAAGACACTAGTCACACGCCACCAAACTTGGCCGAACACACGATTGCGCGCTTCCAGCGAGTTAGTGGAGCGGGTGATGGGAATCGAACCCACGTATTCAGCTTGGAAGGCTGCTGCTCTACCATTGAGCTACACCCGCGCCGGGCCCGATGGCGCGTTTGCCGCCGTCGGGAGCCGGTTTGATAGCCGCTTCGGCCGGCGATGTGAAGGCCCACCGAGCGCCGCGGTGACCACCACCCGCTACCCGCCGCCCCGCACTGGCGAGCCGCGTCTCAGCCGAGCCGGCGGCGGAATTCGTCGTAACCGTACGAGCGGATCACCCGGTAGGTATCGTCCTCGTCGAGGATGGCCAGATCGGGAAGCGGCGTGCCGTTGAAGGTGGTGTTCTTGACGAACGAGTACTGCATCATGTCGGTGAAGACGAGGCGGTCGCCGGCTTTGAGCGGCCGGTCGAACGAATAGCTGCCGATGACGTCACCGGTCATGCAGGTCTTGCCGCCGAGGATGTAGCCGTGGGGCTTCTCGCCGGGCTTGCCCGCGCCGATGATCTCGGGCGTATAGGGCACCTCCAGAACGTCCGGCATGTGCGTCGAGGCGGACGTGTCGAGAATGGCGATGTCGGCGCCGTTTTTCATGGTGTCCAGCACGGTCGCGACGAGATAGCCGGTATCGACGACGAGGCCGGCCCCCGGCTCCAGGATCACCTCGAGGTGCGGCCAGGCGGCGCGGAACGATTTGAGCGCCGCGATCAGATGCGCCACGTCGTAGCCCGGCTTGTTGACGAAATGGCCGCCGCCGAAGTTCACCGTGTGCACGCGCTTCAGATACGGGCCGAGGGTCCTGCCGACGTGCTCGATGAGCCCGACGGACCCCGCGTCGGTCGCCTCGCACAGCGCGTGCGTGTGCAGCGTGTGGATGTCGTCCCAGGGCACCGCGTCGAGCTGATCGACGGGCGTGCCGAAGCGCGATCCGGGCGCGCACGGGTTGTAGAGGTCGCCACCGAGCGTGACAAACGAGAAGCCGGGGTTGACGCGCAGCCCCGCCTTCTTGCCGGCCGCCTTGACCATGCCGATGTGCCGGTCGATCTGCGACGGCGTGTTGAAGTAGATGTGGTCGGCCACTTCGACCAGTTCGTCGATCTCGTCGTCGGAATAGGCCGGCGCGTAAACGTGCACCTCCTTGCCGAACTCCTCGCGTCCCATGCGCGCTTCGTAGAGCCCGCTGGCGGTGGTGCCGTCCAGGGTATCGCGCATCAGCGGGAAAGCCGCCGGCATCGCCCAGGCTTTCGTCGCCAGCAGGATCTTGACGCCGGCCTCGCGCTTGATGCGCGCGGCGACCGCGAGGTTGCGCTTCAGCGCGGCGACGTCGAGGACGTAGGCGGGCGTCGCCATGGCAGCGGGCAGTTTCGGGAGCGATGTCACGGGAGGGCCATCCGGTCAGAAGCCGTGGCGAACGGCGCCACCGGCGCTATATGGCATCGCCCGGCGACGCAATCCACTCCGGCGCTGTCAGCGCCCCGGTGCACCTTTCTCCTCTTGGCCGCCGGCTTCAGCTATCTCGTCGGCAAAACCGTGGTTGACGTCGCGGTGATTGGCCTCGTCGAGCCGGACTTTCTCGACCACGTCGCGCAGGCGGGCGTCCGCGCCGAGCTTCCAGTAGTCGATGGCGATTTCTGGTGCCGGGATGTTCTCGCTGACGCCGGCGTCGATATCGGCGAGATACTGCGTGTAACTGACGACCGCCTCTTCCTCCAGATAGCCGACGAACCGGTGCGCCACGCGCGGCCAGAACAGGTAGAGCAGGAAGAAGGCGTTGAAGAAGATGCCCTGGGCGACCAGCACGAGCAGCCGTTCGGTCCACGAGGGCTTGGCCACCTCCATGAACGTCATCAGGTGCATGCGCTCGTTTTCGGCCTCGTCGAGTAGCGTCGCGATCCAGCCGCGATCATCCTCGAAGCGGCGTAACGAGCGCAGGTGGACGAGCGCGCCGCCGACCATGCCGGGAACCGCAGCGACCGTCTCGAGCACCACGGCGCGATGGCCATAGCGCTTGGCGAAGAACATATCCGCGAAGAAGCGCAGGAATTTGACGAGGCCGAGCGCCAGCCGGTCGCCGACGCCTTCCGGCACGTGATGCACTCCGCCGACCGCCGGGAGGGGCTGCTGGGTGACAGAGGGCGGCGGGGAGCGTCGGGATCGCATGGGCGGACGTGGCTCCGGCTCGGTGAGACCGAAGCGAACGCACGTCGGTGCCGACTTGTTCCGGCTGCCGCGCTTGGTGTTGCGGGCGCATGCGCATCCTCTATCGAAAGCCGCTATAGCCCCCGCTCAAGGCTCGATGCGAACTTCGAAGTTTCGCGATTGCCGGGTGCCGTCGGTTGCCAGCGCTTCGACCGCGAAGCGATCGCTGCCCGCCGCCCCAGCGCGCGCGGTGTAGTAGACGCCGGTACCGGTGGCCGCACTACCCGCGCAGGCGGCAGCGCCCGCCGAGGCGATCGTCGTCGGCTGGCCTTCGCGGAACGACACGTCGCCCTGCGCCGGCGGCGCGACGACGCGGACCACAGGAGGCGGCAGCGGCTTGCAGGCCTCGCCCAGCGCCGCATAGACGAACACGCGCGCCGGGCGCCCCGGCGCGACCGGCGTGGTCCGCGTCGCCGCGTCCTGCGTGACAGTCCCGCCGTTGACTGAAGGCTCCCCCGGCCCCGCAGCCGGCGAGCAGGCCGCCAGTGCGAGCATCGGGAGCAAGAATATCGGCTTGAGAGTTCGCAATGTGGTTTCCGCGCCAAAGCAAACGGGCGCCGATGGTAGCCGGCGCCCGTCGAACCTGTCAGGTCTTCACCGCGAACAGCTCGGGCTGCTCGGCGCTGGTCATCTCGCGCATGTGCCACGGCAGGCCCTGCTTGCCGATCTCGTCCATGAACGGCTTCGGCGGCAATTGCTCGACGTTGTAGACGCCGCCGGGCTTCTTCCAGTGGCCCTGGAACAGCATCATGGCGCCGACCACGGGCGGCACGCCCGTCGTGTAGGACACAGCCTGCGCGCCGGTTTCCTTGTAGCTCTCGGCGTGATCGCAGACGTTGTAGATGATGGCGCGCTTCTCCTTGCCGTCCTTCTTGCCGACGAACACACAGCCGATCGACGTGCGGCCCGAATAATTCTCACCCAAGGACGACGGCGGGGGAAGCAGCTCCTTCAGGAACTCCATCGGGATGACGGGGTTGCCCTTGTACATGACGGGATCGATGCGGGTCATGCCGACGTTCTGCAGCACTTCGAGATGCTTGATGTAGTTGTCGGAGAACGTCATCCAGAAGCGGATCTGGTTCAGCCCGCGGATGTGGCGGACGAGGCTTTCCTCCTCCTCGTGATAGATGAGGTAGCTCTTGCGCGGGCCGACTTCCGGATAATCGATCATGGCCGAGATCGACAGCGGGTCGATGTCGATCCACTGACCGTTCTTCCAGTACTTGCCGCGCTGCGTCACCTCGCGGAGGTTGATCTCCGGATTGAAGTTGGTGGCGAACGCCTTGCCGTGGCTGCCGTCGTTGCAGTCGATGATGTCGATGGTGTCGATCTCGTCGAACAGGAACTCCTGCGCGTAGGCGCAATAGATGTTCGACTGGCCGGGATCGAAGCCGCAGCCGAGGATCGCCATGATGCCGGCGTCCTTGTAGCGATCCTGGTAGGCCCACTGCCAGGAATACTCGAACTTGGCGACATCGCGCGGCTCGTAGTTGGCGGTGTCCATGTAATGCGTGCGCGTCGCGAGACACGCATCCATGATCGGCAGGTCCTGATACGGGAGCGCCATGTTGATGACGAGGTCGGGCTTCACCCGCTCGATCAACTTGATCGTCTGATCCTTGTCGTCCGCATCGACCTGCGCGATGTCGATCGGCGTGACGCAGCGCTTGGCCACCTTCTCGCAGCTCTCGATGCGGCGCGAC
>CALFEM010000064.1 GCA_937950105.1 uncultured Alphaproteobacteria bacterium
ACCACCGAGATCTACACTCTTTCCCTACACGACGCTCTTCCGATCTCCTGATCGACGAGCGGACCACCGAGGCCGATGCCGGCATTGTTGACGAGGATGCCCGCCGCCAGCCCCGCTCGCGCGAGCGCGGCATCGATGCGTTCCGCCGCGTCGGCCGCCGTCACGTCGAGTGCGAGGGTGTGTACCGGCAGCCCCGTCGCGATAGCGCGCATCGCCTGCGCTGCCACCTCCAGCCGCGCCGCGTCCCGGGCGATGAGCAGCAGCGGATGCCCTGCCGCCAGGAACCGTTCCGCGATGGCCCGGCCGATGCCGGCCGAGGCACCGGTCACGATCACCGCGGGGCGCGTATTGTCATTCGCCATGCTGGTCGCTTTCGGGGCGGGCGGGGTTACGCTGCCGGTGTGCATGGACCTCCGCTTCGGGCAGGGGTTTCAAAGTCGGACGGGTCAGAGCATAGTCCACCGCCGCTACCGGGTGCGGCCACAAAAAGCGAGAGGTTACATGCAGTCGAGCCGCGATTGGGACACGGCAGTGGCGCCGGGACTCGACATCTTCGAGCGCATCGCCGGTGACGCCTGGAACCGGCTGCCGGCCGAGTTCCGCAACGCCTGCGGCGACGTGGTCATCCGCATCGAGGATTTCGCCACCGACGAGGTGCTCGACGGCCTCGAGGTGGAAGACGCCTTCGAACTGATGGGGCTCTATCAGGGGGTCAGCCTCGACCGCAAGAGCACCAGCGACGTGCCGCGCGAACCGGACATGGTATTTCTCTACCGGCGCGCGATCCTCGATTACTGGGCGGAGTCGGGCGAGGAGAGCCTCGGCGAAATTATCACGCACGTCCTGATTCATGAGATCGGCCATCATTTCGGCTACTCCGACGACGATATGGAGCGGATCGAATCCGAGGCCGTCGGATGAGTGTGTCGCGCGCGTTTCGCCGCTGTGGCTGGCAAGCAATTGCTCGTGCGGTGATATTCGGGCAAACAGTATCTCGCAGGTAAGGTTGCGGACCGCCGGGTGTTGCCGGTGGTGCGGGGCACGGGCAATCTGATCTTCGTCGCGGCGGCCGTACATAGGTTCGGCCGCGCAGGCGCCGGTCTTCTGAACGGGGGTGTCGAGGGTATGGTCGGCTACTACGCTTCTCTCTCGGCGCACGTGCTGCGCGGTACGCTGGCTGTAGCATTGGCCGCCGGTATCGCGGGGATGGCGACCGGTCAGGCGCGCGCCGACAAGCCGCCGACCCCGAACGAGTACGTCGACCACATCGGCGGCGCCGGCAAGATCGTCGATCCCGGTGCGCTGAAGCTCGACGGCAACCGCATGGTCTGCGGCCATCGCCCGACCGTGCTCGATGACAACCTCGACGACTACGCCGCCGCCTATCCGGGCTTCCTGATCCTCAACCCGAAGCTGCTGCAGCGCGTCTCGACGCCGGTCAAGATGTGGATCTACGCGCACGAGTGCGGCCACCAGTTCCGCGGTCCCGACGAGGAGACGGCGGACTGCTTCGCCGTGCAGCGCGGCCGCCGCCAGGGCTGGCTCAACGAAACCGGCCTGCAGGAGATCTGCAACTTCATCGCGCCGGCCAAGGGTGACGCCATGCACCTGTCCGGCTCGCACCGCTGCGAGTCGATGCGCCGCTGCTTCGCCGATCCCTCGATCAGGTAAGGGCAGGACCGCTCGTCCACCCGCTGCGAGAAACAACGAAAAACGATTAGCGATCAGCGTCTGACGTGCGCACGCATGTCCGCGTTACGGCTCGAGTTCGGTATCCCAGTAGAGATAGTCGACCCAGCTCTCGTGCAGGTAATTCGGCGGGAACTGGCGGCCGTTGCGGTGCAGTTCGAACACCGTCGGCCGGTCGGGCGGGTTCAGCGGGAACATGCCGGCCACACGCGGCATCTTGTTGCCCTTCGCCAGATTGCAGGGCGCACAGGCGGTGACGACGTTGTCCCAGCGCGTGAGGCCGCCGCGCGAGCGCGGGATGACGTGATCGAACGTCAGGTCGTCACGGCTGCCGCAGTACTGGCAGGTGAAGCGGTCGCGCAGGAACACGTTGAACCGCGTGAAAGCCGGATAAAGCGCGGGCTTCACATAGGTCTTGAGCGAAACGACGCTCGGCAGCTGCATTTCGAAATTGGGGCTGTGGACGCGCCGCTCGTATTCCGAGACGATGTTGACGCGATCCAGGAATACGGCCTTGACCGCTTCCTGCCAGCTCCAGAGCGACAACGGATAGTAGCTCAGAGGCCGGAAGTCGGCATTCAGAACAAGCGCCGGAAACATGTCCGGCATAGCAGCGTGAGCATTCACGTTCCTGCGTCCCGTCCGTATCCGTGTGCGAATCGAGGCCGTCAGCCTCGCTTCAGCACGCGGGATACTAGCGGCGCATGTCAGCTCTGTGAAGTCATCCTGTGGATGAAGCGAAATGGCCGGAAATCAAGGCTTTCCGCTGATCCTGCTCAGTCGCGGCGGAGGCCGGCCCGCCACCTCGCCGGCGCCTGGCAGGCGGCGCAGATACGCGTAATCCGCCCAGATGAGGCGTGCGGCGACGCCGCGCCACGGCCGCCAGCGTTCGGCGAGCGTTTCGAGTTCCACCGCGTTCAGGCGTTCGCCTTCGCCGGTCGCCCGCGCGGCGCCGACCTGCAACGCCAGATCTCCCGCAGCCCAGGCGTCGGCGCGCCCGAGGCAGAACAGCACGTAGATGTCGGCGGTCCACGGGCCGATGCCCGAGACGGCCGTCAGCGCGGCGCGAACCGTCGCATCCTCGGCGCGGGCAAGTCCGTCGAGTTCGAGGTCGCCGCTCGCGATCGCGCCGGAAAGGGTGCGCAGCGTGCGGATCTTGGCCCGCGAGAGACCGCAGCCCTCGAGCCGCGCATCGCTGGCCGCGAGCAGCGCTTCCGGCGTGAACGGCTGCAGCGAGGCGTGGACGCGCGACCAGATGGCGGCGGCGCTGGCGATCGAGAGCTGCTGTCCGGTGACGATGCGTGCAAGACCTTCGAAGCCGGCCTCGTAGCGGCGCAGCGGCGGGTCTCCGGTGCGGTCGTGGATCGTGCGCATGACCGGACACACGCGCCGCAGATGGCGGACGCCAGCGGCGATGTCTGCATTCGTTCGGATGATCTTCGTAATCGTGCGGGACATCGGACCTGCCGCCGTTTGGCCTTGGTGGCCAATCCTATCTCTCATAGGCTTCGTACCACCGAGTGGCGCTGGCACAGCGGTGCAGTGGCGGGAACATGCGCTTGCGGCGCACGGGTCCGCCCGGAACGATCCGCTGTCTCTGGCGCTGCCATATGGTCCGTCAGTCGCGTGCCCGAGGAGGCTCTCATGCGTCGCGTCGTGTCCGGTTGTCTCGCCCTGGCCGCCACCGGCCTCGCTTTTGTCACCGCTCCGTCCGCACAGGCTGCCGGCGCGGGCGAGTGGCGCGCCTATTCCCACCCCCGCCTCGGCTATCGTATCGCCTACCCCGGCGATACCTTCCTGCCGGTCGACAGCCCGGCCGAGGAGGGGTTCGTGCTGAACTCGCGTGACGGCAAGGCGCGTCTCGCCATTGCCGCCTTCGACAACGAGACGGGCATGCCGCTCGAGGACTACCGCAATCTCGTCATCAATCGCAGCTACGCAGGGGCTATCTTCGACTACGCGCCGGTGCGCCGCAGCTGGTTCGTTCTCTCGGGTGAGCGCGACGGGCAGATGTTCTACGAGCGCGTGGCTTTCACCTGCGGCGGGCGCAGGATCACCAGCTGGGCGATGGTCTATCCGGTTGCCGAGCGCGGCTTCTATGATCGCCTCGTCGAAGCGGTTGCTCCGACGTTCCGGCCGAGTGACGGTGCTCGGTCCGGCTGCTGACGGGAAGGCGTGAGACCTGAGCCATTAGATCGGAAGAGCACACGTCTGAACTCCAGTCACTTAGGCATCTCGT